>JBCDID010000091.1:0-10634 GCA_038749355.1 Pseudomonadota bacterium
ACCTGATTGGCCCGAGGGCACGGCCATGAAGACCCAGACCGTCCGGGAAGCTCTCCGCGATGCCATGGCCGAGGAGATGCGCAAGGATGACGATGTCTTCCTGATGGGCGAAGAGGTGGCCGAGTACCAGGGTGCCTACAAGATCTCCCAGGGTTTGCTCGACGAGTTCGGCGCGCGCCGGGTCATTGACACCCCCATCACCGAACACGGGTTCACCGGCATCGGCGTGGGCGCGGCTTTCGCGGGCCTCAGACCAATCGTCGAGTTCATGACCTTCAACTTCGCCATGCAGGCGATCGATCAGATCATCAACTCGGCAGCCAAGACATTGTACATGTCCGGCGGGCAGATGGGCTGTCCCATCGTGTTTCGGGGCCCGAACGGTGCGGCGGCCCGCGTGGCAGCCCAGCACTCCCAGGACTACGCGGCGTGGTATGCGCAGATCCCGGGCCTCAAGGTCGTGCAGCCCTACACGGCAGCGGATGCCAAGGGCTTGCTGAAATCCGCCATCCGCGACCCGAACCCGGTGATCGTGCTGGAGAACGAGATCCTCTATGGGCGTTCCTTCGACGTGCCCGATATGGATGATTTCTCCGTGCCGCTCGGCAAGGCGCGCATCGCGCGCTCGGGCACCGATGTGACCATCGTCAGCTTCGGCATTGGCATGACCTACGCCATGGAAGCGGCCTCCGCGCTGGCCGAGGATGGCATCGACGCCGAGGTCATCGACCTGCGCTCAATCCGGCCCATGGACACGGACGCGGTGGTCGCCTCCGTCATGAAGACCAACCGCTGCGTGACCGTCGAGGAAGGCTGGCCGGTCTGCTCCATCGGGAACCACCTCTCAGCCGTGCTGATGCAACAGGCCTTCGACTATCTCGACGCGCCGGTCATCAACTGCACCGGCAAGGATGTGCCGATGCCTTACGCGGCGAACCTGGAGAAGCTGGCGTTGGTCACGACGCCCGAGGTCATCGAGGCGGCCAAGTCCGTCTGCTATCGCTGAGGGGCGGGCGGATGTTCGGGAAACAGCCCTTCTTCAAGGCCACGATGGCCAAGGATGGAGGCATGGAAGTGCGCATCGACGTGGACCAGATCGAAAGCCCCGAACATGCGGGGATCGCGCTGGCGGACTTCCTGGGCCACTTCTCCAACGCCTTTGCCTATGCGGGCAAGGCCGAGAGCGTCGAAGACGCGCGCTTGCGCATTCTGGAACTGTTCCTGGCGGAGTTGGAGAGCCCGACCGACACCGCCGAGGGCGAGATGCAGGAATAAGGGGGCAGGATATGCCGATCAACATTACAATGCCCGCGCTGTCGCCCACCATGGAGGAGGGGAACCTCGCCAAGTGGCTGATCAAGGAGGGTGACACGGTCTCCTCCGGCGACATCATCGCGGAGATCGAGACCGACAAGGCGACCATGGAAGTCGAGGCCGTGGACGAAGGCGTCGTAGGCAAGATCGTGGTGCCCGAGGGGACCGAGGCCGTGAAGGTCAACGCTGTCATCGCCGTGCTGCTGGAGGACGGTGAGAGTGCGGGCGATATCGGGGACACGGCCGAGGCACCGGCAGCGGCGCCCGTCGCGGAAGCTCCTGAGCCGGCTGCTGCCGCTGCGGCGGCGCCAGAGGCGTCGGCACCCGCGCCTGCGGCCCCGGTCGCGGCGTCCGGCAATCGGGTCTTTGCGTCTCCGCTGGCCCGCCGGATTGCGGCCGAAAAGGGGATCGACCTGACGGCTGTCAAGGGGACCGGGCCCAAGGGCCGGATCGTCAAGGCGGATGTGGAGGCGTTCGTGCCTGCTGCTGCTACACCGGCTGCTGAGGCGCAGAAACCTGCCGCTGCTGGGCCGGTTGCAGCACCTGCGGCGGCCACTGGCCCGTCCACCGATGCGGTGCTCAAGATGTACGCGGACCGCGATTACGAGGAAGTTTCGCTCGACGGCATGCGCAAGACCATCGCTGCGCGTCTGACCGAGGCAAAGCAGTCGATCCCGCACTTCTATCTCCGCCGGGATATCGAACTGGATACGCTGCTGGAAGTTCGCAAAACCTTTAACGCCAAGTTGGAGAAGTCCGGGACCAAGCTGTCCGTCAACGACTTTATCATCAAGGCCTGTGCCATGGCGCTGCTGCGCGCGCCCGGAGCGAATGCGGTCTGGGCGGGTGATCGTGTGCTGCAGTTCAAGTCGGCCGATGTGGCCGTGGCTGTGGCCATCGAAGGTGGCTTGTTCACTCCGGTGATTCGCGATGCCAATGCCAAGGGGCTGGCCGAGCTTTCCTCCGAGATGAAGGATCTCGCGGGCCGCGCGCGTGAGCGGAAGCTTGCGCCGCATGAGTATCAGGGCGGAGCGTTCGCGATCTCGAACCTCGGCATGTTCGGGATCGACAATTTCGATGCTGTGATCAATCCGCCGCATGCCTCGATCCTTGCGGTCGGTGCTGGGGTGCAGAAGCCCGTGGTGAAGGACGGCGCGCTTGCCACTGCCACTGTGATGTCCGTCACTTTGTCGGTCGATCACCGGGTGATCGATGGGGCGCTGGGGGCGCAGTTCCTCGACGCCATCAAGGCGAACCTCGAAGACCCGATGATGATGCTGGTCTGAGCAAGCGGGCTTCGGGAGCTGCCGCTCCCGAAGATGCCTTTGCATCACCCCTCCCGGCCTCCCCTATCGGGGGAGGGGCGAAATCAGAGAGGTGCGTGTCAGGCCAGCAGCGCCTTGACGGCTTCCAACGCGGCGGGAGCACCCGAGGCGTCCGGGCCTCCACCCTGAGCCATGTCCGGACGGCCGCCGCCACCCTTGCCGCCGAGTTTCTCCACGGCAGCTTTCACCAGATCCACGGCGGAGACCGTGTCCTTCAGGTCGTGTGTCACGCCTGCGGCCACGGCGGCCTTGCCGTCCGTGTCGGCGATCAACACGACGACGCCCGAACCCAGAGCGGTCTTGTGCTCGTCAATCAGGCCGCGCAGATCCTTGGGATTGATGCCGGGCAGAACCTGGGCGAGGAGCTTCTTGCCGCCGATTTCCTCGGCTTCGGGGCCCTGTGCGCTGCCACCTCCGAGCGCAACCTGCTTGCGCAGATCGGCGATCTCGGCTTCCATCTTGCGGCGCTCGTCCATAAGCGCGCGGATGCGGTCGGCGGCTTCCTCCGGACGGGCCTTCAGCACAGAGGAGACTTCGGCCAGACGGTGGTCTTGCGCCGCGAGGTATTCGTAGGCGGCGGCACCTGTCAGCGCCTCGACCCGGCGGATGCCTGCGGACGACGCGCCCTCCGACGTCACCACGAACGTCCCGATCTCGCCTGTGCGGGCCACATGGGTGCCGCCGCAAAGCTCTAGGGAGTAGGTCTGGCCCGCGGGCCCGGTCTCACCCTCGGGGCGCGCGCCCATGGAGACCACGCGCACCTCGTCGCCGTACTTCTCGCCGAAAAGCGCGCGGGCGCCGATCTCCTGGGCCTCATCCGGGGTCATCAAACGAGTTGAAACCTCAGAGTTCTGGCGGACATATGTGTTCACCTCGGCCTCCACGGCGCGGATTTCCTCGAGGCTCATGCCCTTCTGGTGCGTGAAGTCAAAGCGCAGCCGGTCGGGTGCCACGAGCGAGCCACGCTGGGCTACGTGATCGCCGAGATGCCCGCGCAGCGCCTCGTGCATCAGGTGGGTTGCCGAGTGGTTGGCCCGGATCGCGGCGCGGTTGGCGGCATCGACCTTCAGAACGGCGGCATCGCCGATGGTCAGCTTGCCCTCGGTGATCCGCGCGCGGTGCGCAAAGACGCCCTGTTTCTTCTGCACGTCGAGGATCTGGGCCGTGCCATTGTCCGTCGCGACCCAGCCCTGGTCGCCAACCTGGCCACCGCTTTCGCCATAAAAGGGCGTCTGGTTCAGCACGAGCCAGCAGTCCTCGCCGATATCGAAGGTCTCGGCCAGCTTGCCATCGTGGACGATCGCGAGGATCTGGCCCTCTGCGGTCTCGGTGTCGTAGCCAAGGAACTCGGTCAAACCATGCTGATCGGCGATGTCGAACCAGATCGTCTCGTCGGCAGCCTCGCCCGAGCCCTTCCACGCGGCGCGGGCGGCAGCCTTCTGGGCGGCCATGGCCTTGTCGAAGCCGTCCGTGTCCACCGTCCGGTCACGCTCGCGCAGTGCATCCTGCGTGAGGTCGAGAGGAAAGCCGTACGTGTCGTAAAGCTTGAATGCCGTCTCGCCGGGCAGGGCGGTATCGGGGGCAAGGCCCTCCAGCTCCGCCTCCAGCAGCTTCAGCCCGCGGTCGAGCGTGGTGCGGAAGCGGGTCTCCTCCAGCTCCAGTGTCTCGGTGATCAGAGCCTGCGCGGTGCCAAGTTTCGGGAAGGCCTGGCCCATCTGTGCAACGAGCGAGGGCACCAGCCGGTGCATGACCGGGTCCTTGGCACCCAGAAGGTGCGCGTGGCGCATGGCGCGGCGCATGATCCGCCGCAGCACGTAGCCCCGGCCCTCGTTGGAGGGCAGCACTCCGTCGGCAATCAGGAACGAGGTCGCGCGGATATGGTCGGCGATGACGCGGTGGTGCATCTTGCCGGGACCGTCCGGGTCGCCATCGGTGAAGCCTGCCGAGGCCTCGATCAGCGTGCGCATCAGGTCGGTGTCGTAATTGTCGTGCTTGCCCTGCAATAATGCGCCAATGCGCTCCAGCCCCATGCCGGTGTCGACCGACGGGGCGGGGAGGGGTTTGGACTCGCCGCCCGGGAAGGTCTCGAACTGCATGAAGACGAGGTTCCAGATCTCAATGAACCGGTCGCCGTCCTCTTCGGCTGACCCCGGAGGCCCACCCCAGATGTGGTCACCGTGGTCATAGAAGATCTCGGTACACGGGCCGTTGGGGCCGGTATCGCCCATGCGCCACCAGTTATCGTCGCTGTCGATGCGGATGATGCGGTCGTCGGGCAGGCCCGCGATCTTCGCCCAGAGCCCTGCTGCTTCCTCGTCCGTCTGGTGAACGGTGACCAGCAGCCGGGACTTGTCGAGGCCGAAGTCCTTCGTGACCAGGTTCCAGGCCAGTTCGATCGCCCGGTCCTTGAAGTAGTCGCCGAAGGAGAAGTTCCCCAACATCTCGAAGAACGTGTGGTGGCGCGCGGTATAGCCCACATTGTCCAGATCGTTGTGCTTGCCGCCTGCGCGCACGCATTTCTGAGACGTCACCGCACGGTCGTAGTCGCGGCTTTCCAGCCCCGTGAACACGTTCTTGAACTGCACCATGCCCGCATTGGTGAACATCAGCGTCGGATCATTGCGCGGGACCAGTGGCGAGGACGCCACGATCTGATGCCCGTTCTCGGCAAAGTAGTCGAGGAAGGTCGTGCGGATGTCGTTCAGTGAGGCCATGTTTCGCGTCCCGGGGTCTCGTTCGCCGGGGGTCTTAGCCTGCCCCTATGCGCAAGTCCACATAGCCCGGCAACCGGCGGTCTTTCGCGATTAAGCCGGAATGTAGTATGGCGGCGGGAGGGTTGGAGGTTCGCATGGATACAGAGCTGAGGGAGCTGGTCCTCGACATATACGACACGGTGGTTCAGCCGGAGAACTGGTTGCCGGTGTTGGATCGGATTGGCGAACGTCTGGACGCCTGGGGATGCCTTGTCTTTGAAATCCAGCGAGAGGGTTCGGGACGGCGCGTGGTGGCGAGCCACATGTCCTCGGCGTTCGAGCCCGATCTGCTGGCGCAGTACATGGAGATCCACAAGGAGCGCGAACTTCTCGACCAGAACCTGTTCGAGGCGCACTCGCTGGCGACGGATGGCATTGATCTGCTGGATGATGATATCCTGGCGGATAATGACGAGGAGCTGTTCGCCCGACCCAATGTGCAGACCATGTACGCCTATGGCATCCGGCATCGTGCCGGTGGGTTGCTGAACAAGGACAATCCCCATCGTGGGCGATTCTCATTGCAGTTGGCGGAGCACCGTCTCACCGCGGCGCAGCGCACGGATCTGGACCTGTTGCTGCCGCATATCGCGAAGGCGATGGACCTTGGCCGCCCGGCAGTAGATCTCGCGGCGCTGAATCAGGGGCTCATGACAGCCATGGACCGGTTGAGCATCGGCGTCTGCGTCATGGACGGGCTCAGCCGGATCGTCGCGACGAACGAGGAGTTTCGTCGTCAGGAAGAGACCCATCCCGTGCTGGGACGCGACGTCCAGGGCCGGCTCAGTCTGCAGAGCCCGGATGCCGCGCGGGTCTTCAACCGGTTGCTGTCGGATGTGATGTTTCACGGTCAGTTCGGAGCGCGACCGCGCAAGGAGGCCATCCCTGTGAGCGGCGAGGTTCAGGACGGCGCTCTCTGTCTTGAGCTTGCTCCGCTGACGGGTGTGGTTGAGATGGGAACGTCCCCGTTAAATGGCGCCGTGCTCTACAGCCTCGACACCACCCGGCCTTTGCACGTGGACATGGAGGCAGTGGGCCAGGTTTTCGGCCTGACCGGCACCGAGCAGGAGCTGGGCGATCTGATCAGCGAGGGACTCACCAATGTCCAAATCGCGGAAAGGCGGGGTAGGGCGCTGGACACGATCCGGACACAGGTGAAGTCGGTTCTTGCCAAGACAGGATGTGCGAATCGGACCCAGCTGGTGCGTCTTTTGAGCGGGTTTGAGGGGCGCTGGATCCGGCCTTAACCATGTCGTGAAGCACGCGCCGCAACTCTCATTTGCGGCAAGATTTGGGCAATCATCCCACGGTGGTGCAATACCTGATTCTTTTGCCCAATTTTCGCCACATACCCCAAAAGGGTGATTGCCGAGCGCGTTCCGCTGCGTAATCCTACGGAGGTTTTCAACAACGCAGTTTTCAGTGTTCGCCATAGGGGTACCAGGGCCCGCTCGAAAGAGCGGGCCTATTTCATTTCTAAGGCTGCGAGATGTACGCGGTCCGAGCCCGAAGGTCTCGGCTTTGGATCAAGTCGGATTCAGCAGTCTGGGACAATGTCCTCTGGATCGTTGGCGACGACCACATGGTTCATCGAGTAGCTCGGCCGTTCGCATCCGGCCTCGCCGACGATCTTGGCCGGGATGCCCGCGACGGTCGTGCAGGCGGGCACGTCCTTCAGCACCACGGAGCCTGCTGCAATGCGCGAGCATTCGCCGACATGGATATTGCCGAGCACCTTGGCGCCCGCGCCGATCAACACCCCGTCACCGATCTTCGGATGCCGGTCGCCGGTCTCCTTGCCGGTCCCGCCCAGGGTGACGTCGTGCAGCATGGAGACATCATCGCCCACCACCGCGGTTTCACCGATCACGATTGCATGGGCATGGTCGATCATCAGCCCGCGTCCGACCCGTGCGGCTGGATTGATGTCGATGGAGAAGAGCTGGCTCACGCGCATCTGGATGAACATGGCCAGGTCGCGGCGCCCCTTGGTCCAAAGCCAATGGGCGATCCGGTAGGCCTGGATGCCGATGAAGCCCTTGAAGTAGAGCAATGGCTGGATCATGCGATTGCAGAACGGGTCGCGCTCGTAGACCGCGATGATGTCGGCACGCGCCGCGATGCCGATCTCCGGCCGGTCCGCATAGGCCTGATCGCACATCTCGCGGATCAGGAGCGAGGGCATGTCCTCGGAGGAGAGCTTCTGTGCGATCCTGTAGCCGAGCGCGTCCTCGAGGGTTCTGTGGTTCAGCACGGTCGCGTGCACGATGGAGGCCATCAGAGGCTCGCTGGCCGCAATGTCCTCGGCCTCGCGCCGGATCGTGGTCCAGACCGGGTCTACACGAAGGTCGTCGAAAGCGGGGTTCAGTTCGGCGGGCATGGCTGCACCTCCCTTGGTCGCTTGCCTGGATCGGTCTTCCACGTCGGATCGGGTTGCGACATAAGCCCGTTTGCTCGACATTACCACAGATGGACGAGCGACAGATCATGATTTTCCGTGAACGGCTGGATCAGGAGGCCGAGGAGTTGCGTGCCGCAGAGGGCGCGACGGAAGCCGATCGTGCGCCTGTGGAACTGGATCAGCAATCGGTGGGGCGGCTCAGCCGGATGGATGCGATGCAGCAGCAAGCCATGGCGGCCGCGCAGTCGCGGCGACGTGCCGGGCGGTTGCGGGCCATCGAGGCGGCGTTGCGGCGGATGGCCGTGGATGAGTACGGCTGGTGCGAGGAATGCGGTGACGCCATCCCGCTGGGCCGGCTGGAACTTGATCCTTGTGCGCCGAAATGCGTCGGATGTGCCGCTGGCTGAGAGGCCGAGCCGCCGGGTCACCCTCACGCCTCTGGATGGACTTACGCGCCCGGCGGGCTGAGAGACCTGCGCCACTGGGAACGTTGTCCGTCAGTGGCGGCATTTCATATATCCGGACCCCGGCGCCTCGTGCCGCTTGATTGTGCTAACCAGTCTTTGCACACTATCCGGAATGCATTTTACGGGAGTGATTCATGAAGAACTTTGTCTGCGTCGCAATCCTGGCCCTAGCCGTGTCCGGATGCGCAACCTGGTCCACCAGCAATGTAAGACCCGCCGACGGCACAGGCACGGCTGCGGCCGCGACCCAACCGGCGCAGATCCAGGTCACCAAGGACGACATCACCGACCGGCCCTACGAAGTCCTGGGCGACATCAACGTCACCGTGAACAAAACCACGATCTTCCACCCCGACCCGACACCGGCGCTGGTCGATCAGCGTCTGCGCGAGGAGGCCGCTGCACTGGGCGCCGATGCCGTGGTGCTCGTGCGCTACGGGACCGTGGGTGTGACGTTCACAAGCTGGGGTTCGCTTGACGGGAACGGTCGTGCGGTCCGCTTCGTTCAATAGCCTCGCGCTGGTTGGGATGCTGTTGCTGGGCGCCTGCGCGCGGCCGGCAGGCACCTTGCCGCCGGACTACGGCTCGGTCAACGCCGCGCAACAATTGGACGCGGCGCAATTCTCCCAATCCGACCAGGCGATGACCTGTGGCGAGATCTCGGAAGAACGCGCGCGTATCGCCGAGACGAACCGCCAGGCCGAAGCTGTGATCGCCAGCGACCGCACGCAGAACCAGGTTGCTGGCTACTTCGCCGCACTGTTCCTGGTGCCCATCGTGGCTGTGGACAGCAATGAGGAGCAGGTGGCACTCCTGAACCGCAACCAGGCACGACAGGACCAGTTGATCCGGCTCTCCCGGCTCCGTGGCTGCTGACCGGCATGTCCCCGGTCAGTTCACATCCTCGATGAAGAACAGTTTCGGGTCGAGTTTCACGTTCCGCTTGGTGTTGGCCAGCGCGACCGTCGTGGCCAGACCCTGGCCGTCGACCACGATCCACTGGTTCAGCTCCAGCGGATTGTCCGTGAAGATCATGGTGATCGAGCCCTGATCCGGCGCCTCCGGATCAATGGCCGTCACGCGCAACTGGCCCTCTGAGCGTTCAATCGACCGGACCGCGCCTTCCGAGCGCAGGTTCACCCGGTCGCGCAGCAGCAAGTCCAGCGGTGTTTCGCTCAGAGGAAAGCGGTCGAGGCTGGTATCGATCGTGTCATAGACGCCGACCCAGAACCCGTCCGAGACGATCAGCGTGGGGTTCGGCGGCTCGTATTCGAACCGGATCCGGCCCGGGCGGCGCATATAGAAGTTGCCCTCGGATAGATCCCCGTCCGGGCCAACCTGCACGAAGCCGCCCTGAAGGCTGCCGATTCCGTTCAGATAGTTCGAGATCCTCAGCAGATCCCCCTGGTTCACCTGCGCATTTGCCAGTTGCGGCAGCAGGCTTGCGGCGGCACCCAAGGCCAGGAAATCACGTCTCAGCATCTGGATCTTCCTTCGCTCACTTCCGGCACCCCACCGGGCACCATGTAAGCGAAGAACGGGCCGGGTACCACACCCCGTCGAGGGATTTGCCGGATATGACAATGGCGTGAGGCGATATTGCGACGCCCGGCAACGGTTGAACCGGGTGCAAGCTTGCAGCCCGCCGGGCACGCGGCGTCTCCGCGGGTGTTACGGTGACCCGGCGGCTTAATGCTCAGCGTTCCTCGACAAGGATCTCGCGCTTGCCCACGGCGTTTGCAGCCGTGACCACGCCCTGTTCTTCCATCTGCTCGACGAGGCGCGCGGCTTTGTTGTACCCGATGGCGAGCTTGCGTTGGATATAAGAGGTTGAGCACTTCCGATCCCGCGCCACGATGGCGACAGCCTGATCGTAAAGCGACTGCTCCGAATTGTCGCCACCCAGCCCCAGCTTCTGGTCAACCAGCGCCTGCGCCTCTTCATCCACACCATCCGTGACCGCGTTCACATAAGACGGCGCGCCGAGGGATTTCAGATGGGCAACCACCTCCTCGACTTCCTCGTCCGAGACAAACGGGCCATGCACACGGCGCACGCGCCCGCCGCCCTCCATGAACAGCATGTCGCCCATGCCGAGAAGCTGCTCGGCGCCTTGCTCGCCCAGAATGGTCCGCGAGTCGATCTTGGACGTCACCTGGAACGAAATCCGGGTGGGGAAGTTGGCCTTGATCGTGCCGGTGATCACATCGACAGACGGGCGCTGTGTGGCCATGATCAGGTGAATACCTGATGCCCGCGCCATTTGCGCCAGACGCTGAATGCAGGCCTCGATCTCCTTGCCCGCGACCATCATCAGGTCGGCCATCTCATCAACGACCACGACGATGTAAGGCATCTTTTCGGGCGCGAACTC
>JBCDID010000092.1:0-10593 GCA_038749355.1 Pseudomonadota bacterium
CCGACCACGAGCCCGAAAACCGGATGGCGGCGCGGCGCATCGGGGGTTCCGAATCCAGGCGTACGGTGGACCCGGCGGGGCGCGGCAGGTTCTCCAACGTGTAACCCTCGGGCATGATGAACTGCACGGTCCACGCGTCGCCGCCGCCCGCCTGCTGGGTGACGGGCGCGGTCATGGCAATCTTCTCGCCCTCGCGTTCCTTGGCGAAGATGTACCCGGCAAGCGGCGAGAAGCCCGCGCGCACGGCCTCACCACGGGTGCCGCGGGTCGTGATTTCGGCCACGATCAGTTCGGGGTAGTCGCGAAGTTCGATCTCGCCCGCCGTCTCGACGACCGTGTAGGCGGGCGTCGGCACATTGGATGTCATGTAGATGAACCCGCAGGCGGCCAGGAGGAAAGCCCCCGCCGCAATTCCGATGATCCAGCCCACGATCCGCCTCAGTGTTCGCATGTCCGCACCTCGCTTAGGCGTCAGATAGCGCCCGTTGGTCGCCAAGCAACATTGCGGCTCTACATGCCCGGACATCGGAGCAACCGCACGGGATGCAATGGCCGCATCACCCACAGTGCTGATCGTCGGAGCCGGGCCCGCCGGATTTACGACGGCGGCGGAGCTTGCGCGGCGCGGTTTGGTGCCGACGGTCGTTGATGCGCGCGAGGGCGTTGCCGAGATCAGCCGCGCGGTCGGCATCACGCCGCGGTCGCTGGAGTATCTTGCCCCCTCGGGGGCCTCAGAACCTCTGATCGAAGCCGCACTCTTGCCGGCCAACATGATCATCTATCGGGGTTCGCGCATGGCGGCGAGCTATCCCCTGCATTCTGACACCGCGTTTCATCCCTCGCTGTTGTTCATGCCTCAGGCGACGGCAGAGAGCATCCTTGGCGATCGCCTTCATGCCCATGGCGCCGCCGTCACCCGAGGGCGCGCTGTTGTCGGGTTGGACGGGGAGGGACCCTACGAGGTTTCGTTCTCAGATGGCTCGCAGGCTGAGTTCGATCTCGTGATCGGAGCCGATGGTACACAAAGCACTGTCCGTGCGGCTGCGGGCATCCCATTCGAGGGGTATGATCTGCCGGGGCACTGGTCGATTGGGGAAGTCAGTGCGGAGGGCTGGCCGCACCCGGGCGACTTCGCGGTTTCGCTGACGCCGCAAGGGATCGCGGTGATCGTGCCGCTCGGAGACGGCATCTATCGACTTGTGGCCAACGCACCCGATGCAGTGGCGGCAATGGCCTTGCCGATGAATGTGACGTCGGTCCTGCGAACGTGCGAGTTTACGATCTCGGTTCGGCAAGCTGCTCGCTACCAATCGGGCGGGATCTTTCTGGCTGGCGATGCAGCGCACACGTTCTCGCCGATTGGCGGACGTGGGATGAATGTCGCCATCGCGGATGGAGCGGTGCTGGCAGAGAGTATCGCGTGTGGACGGCCGGGTGAGTTTGCTCGCGATCGCCATGCCGCTGGACGACGGGTCATTCGCGACACCGAGATCGCACGTCGGATGATGACCGGTGAGAACTGGGCCGCGCGTCTGATGATGCGCGCGGTGCTGGGGCTTTCCGCAATACCGCCGGTTTCTCGCCGGTTGGGCAGGTTCGGCGTGGAATTCTGACGGCTGGGCCACTTGCGTCGGCGGAGCTTGTCCCGTAAGCCGCGCGAAATTCCCGAACGGAGGCCCCGATGTCCAAGCCCAAGAAGGTTGTGCTCGCCTATTCAGGTGGGCTCGACACATCGATCATCCTGAAATGGCTGAAGGTGGAGATGGGGGCCGAGGTGGTCACTTTCACTGCGGATCTCGGCCAGGGCGAGGAACTGGGGCCTGCACGCGAAAAGGCCGAACTGCAGGGCGCGAGCGCCATCTATATCGAGGACCTGCGCGAGGAATTTGTCCGTGATTTCTGCATGCCCATGTTCCGTGCCAACGCCGTCTACGAAGGGCAGTATCTGCTGGGAACCTCCATCGCGCGACCGCTGATTTCCAAGCGCTTGGTGGAGATTGCGCGGGCCGAGGGTGCGGATGCGATCGCACATGGTGCGACAGGCAAGGGCAACGACCAGGTGCGTTTTGAGTTGGCGGCCTATGCGCTGGAACCGGACATTCGCGTGGTTGCACCCTGGCGGGAGTGGGATCTGACGTCGCGTACCAAGCTGATCGAGTGGGCCGAAGCGCATCAGGTGCAGGTGCCTACGGACAAGCGTGGGGAGGCACCGTTCTCGGTCGATGCGAACCTGCTGCATACCTCGTCAGAAGGCAAGGTGCTGGAGGACCCTGCTGTCGAAGCGCCGGACTATGTCTATCAGCGGACGGTGCATCCCGAGGACGCGCCCGATACGCCAGAGTTCATCGAAATTGCGTTCAAGGGTGGTGATCCGGTTGCCATCGATGGTGAAACCTTGTCGCCTGCCGCGATGTTGACCCGGTTGAACGAGTTGGGCGGAAAGCATGGGATCGGTCGGCTCGACCTGGTTGAGGGACGCTATGTCGGCATGAAATCCCGCGGGATTTACGAGACGCCTGGTGGCACTATCTGGCTGGCCGCCCATCGCGGGATCGAATCGATCACGTTGGATCGGGGTGCGATGCACCTCAAGGACGAGCTTATGCCGCGATACGCGGAGCTCGTCTACTATGGGTACTGGTTCTCGCCGGAGCGCGAGATGCTTCAGGCGGCCATCGACCATAGTCAGCGCCACGTTGAGGGCACGGTTCGGATGAAACTCTACAAGGGCCGCGCCGACGTGGTGGGCCGCTGGTCGGACAAGAGCCTCTATTCGGAGCAGCACGTGACCTTTGAAGAGGACGCGGGCGCCTACGATCAGGCGGATGCGCAAGGGTTCATCAAGCTGAATGCCTTGCGGCTGCGGCTACTTGCAACCCGCGACCGGGGTTAAAGGCGCGCGGCAAGGGTGCATCACGCCGCGGCAAGCGCGACTTTGGATGCTCCCTACACGGTGCCCGCTACTGCACGATTAGTTCGGCGTGCAGCGCGCCTGCAGTCTTGATTGCTTTCAGAATGTCGATCATGTCGCGCGGCCCGATGCCGAGCGCGTTCAGCCCGTCGACCAGGTCCGCGAGCGTGACGTTGCTGTCGACGACTGCAAGCCGGTTCTCTGCACCCTCATCGATTTCGATCCCGGTGCGAGGCAGTACAAGAGATTCGCCTTCGGCAAATGGGTTCGGCTGCGAGGCGATCGGCGTCTCGTTCACCCGAATGGTCAGATTGCCCTGGCTGACGGCAACGCGGCTGATTTTAACATCTGCGCCTAGGACGATTGTGCCCGAGCGTTGATCGACAACAACCCGGGCCTTGCGGGATGGGCTGACCTCAAGGTTTTCCACTGCTGCGATCAGCCTTGCCGCCGGCACCCCCGCCTGGCCCAAATCCACCGTGACGGTCCCAGAATCCGACATGTTCGCGACTGGCCTGCCAAGGGCCTTGTTAATGGCGGTCTCAATCCTGACAGCAGTTGTAAAGTCTGGCTCACGTAGGGCCAACTGGACCTGGTCAAGTTGGTTCAGTTCGAACGGAACTTCCCGCTCGACCCGGGCTCCGTTCGGGATCGTTCCAGACGTCGGGACGCCGATCTGTTCCGCTGCGCCATCTCCCTCCGCGCCGATGCCGCCCGCCAGGATGGGCCCCTGCGCGACAGCATAGATCTGCCCATCTGCTGCATTCAGCGGCGTCATGATCAGCGTGCCGCCGATCAGATTGTCTGCATCGCCGATGGCCGAGACCGTCACATCAATCTGGCCACCTGTGCGCGCAAAGGGCGGCAAGTTGGCGGTGACGATCACGGCGGCTACATTCTTGGGCCGGAATTGTTCGCCCTGGACGTTCACACCGAGCCGTTCCAGCAAGTTGGACAGGGCTTCTTCGGTGAAGGGCGCGTTTCTGATTCCGTCGCCGCTGCCATTCAGCCCGACTACGAGCCCGTAGCCCACGAGGTCATTGCCGCGGACACCTTCGAAGTCCACCAGATCCTTGATTCGTGGTGATGCGCCCACCGGCAGGGTGGACAGGCAGAAGATCATGAGGAGTGCAATTGCGCGTCGCATTCTGCTTCCCGCTTGTGGTTCCGGTCTATCTGAAGTTCGCCAAAGACAGGTTGGCGAGGCGCGCTGTCGTGGCGAATGCCACTTCAAGCTGGCTTTCCAATTCGTTCAGCGAGATCGCCGCAGTGAACGCGTCGGCTCCAGCGATATCATTGTATGTCAGCGTCAGTGACGCTTCCGATGCGATATTCCGCGATTTGACGGTCGCAATACGGGCTTCGGCGGTGCCGAGACGGCCCTGAACCTGGGTTACGGCATCGATGCTGTTGCGCAGCCCTTCGCTCGCTGTGATCAACAGATCTTCGCGGAACGTGTCGTCGATCGCGTTGGACTTGTCGAAGGCCGCTGCCAGAACCGTCATGTTGAAGAGCACCTGACGCATCGGATCCTCGTCCGCGCGGACACCGTAGTCCACGCGTTCGCCTGGGCCGACCTCCGTCACCGGTGCGTCGTTCGCACCGCCTGCGTAGAGGCTCGTCTCGAAGGTGTTGCCTGCGCCGAAGAATTCGATCTGAAGGTCAGTGTACGCTGCGTTGGCACCAGCCGCCGCTTCCAAGACCGGTACCGAAGCGGCCATTATCGTGTCGATATTGGCGATCGGCGTGGTGTCTACGGCGTCGCCCGCAAAGAGCGCGCGCCCGGCGAAGGTGGTATTCAGGCTCGCGATGACCGAGTTGAGTTGCCCGCGGGCCTGGCCCGACAAGGTCTCGAAGTTCTGATCCGTGCCGTTTGTGCGCAGCACTGTCGAGGCATCGGAGATTTCCTGAGCCGAGGTTCGGATCTGGTCCAGAGCGCGCTGTGAAGTTGCAGCCCGCCCCTCCGACAAGGCGATCGCATCGGCATAGCCCTGAAGGTCGCGAATTGACTTCTCGATTTGCATGAGTTCGTCGACGCGCCCGTCCAGTTCCCGGGTCACGTCAGCGAAGCGTTCAGTCACCGCTGCCACCCGGGCATCATCCGAGCGATCGCGGAGGTTCGAGACCGTTGATCGAATGAGCGCCTGGCGCGGCTGTGCTGGAAATCCGAAATCTGGCATCACCTGATCTCCGTGATTTGTTCAAGCATGCGGGAGGCCGCCTGAATGACCTGAATGTTCGCGGCGAACGCCTGTTCGATCTGAATCAGTTCCTGCAGTTCCGCATCTGTATCGACACCGATCTCGCGCGCCTCGGTGAGAGCGATTGTTTCCCGGGCACCTGTCAATGAGGCGAGCTCGGCCTCAGCACTCGTCCGGCGGATACCGGTCGCCTCGGTAATCCCAGAGATCATCTGCGCGGCAGACAGGTTGCCGACAAGGCCAGGGATCGCTGTCGACGGTCGGCCCGCGGTCAGCGTATCCAGCAATGCTCGAGGGATGGTATCCGAGCCCGCCGGTCCTGGTCCAGCTGATTGCAGCCCGTCGCGCAGACGCGTGGGGTCCCCGCCCTGGGCCGGATCAGCCAGTGCATTCACCGCAATGCGTCCGGCAAGCCCCTCGACAATGGTCAGGTCAAGCGCCGCTACACCGTCCGTAAACAATCCGGGATCGCCTGCAGCCAAGGTCGGGTCGACTGCCGGATCCTCGAACCGAGCGATTAGATCGGCCGCAAACTGATCGATCCGGCTGTCGAACTCTGTGCCAATGTCGTCACGGACGATGAAATTGCCCGCGATCCCACCTTCGGTCAGCCGCTGCGGATGGGTGTTGCTGGGCGTGATGTCGATCCCGGCCAAGGTCAGCCCTGACAGAGCGCCCGTGCCCGCGGGATCGTAGGTCATCGGCGCCGTGATGATGGGGCTTGGCGTGAACTGGAGGTCCGCTGGTTGCTCCTGAAGAAGGAACAGGCCGGATGTCGTCGTCAGGAAGACGGAGCCGTCATCCTGCAGATGAACGCGTGCGGGAATCGAAGCGGAAACTTCATCGATTAGTCGTTCACGTTCGTCGATCAGTGTTGCGACGTCGCGTCCGCCTGCCCCCAAGCGCACGATCGTCGCGTTGAGCTCGTCAATTCGAGCGAGATTGCGGTTCACTGTCTGAACCTGCTTGGCAATCTCGCCATCGGCATTGGCCCTTACGGTCGCTGCCTCCTGTGACAGGTTGTTCAACCGCTGCACAAGATCCTTCGCGGCCTCGACCGTCTGTGTCTGGCGGGGCCCGGATTCGGGGGTGTCGGCAAGTGCCCGCAAGCCTGCTTCAAACTCTTCGAGCCGGACAAAAAGGCTGTCTTCGTCCGTCGCTTCACCGAGGCTTCGGCCGAGCCGCTCCAACGCTGAGGCCTGCGCGCCAAAAGTCGCGGCATCCCCGTCGGCCTTGCGCCTGGCTGCCGTGATGTCTGGCGCAGAGGCTCGGCTGACACCTGTGACACTGACGCCGACACCGCGCCCTTCCAGCACTGCAGAACTGAGGTCCACCGACTGACGCCCGTATCCTTCCGTCAACGCGTTCGCCAGATTGTTCGCCGTGACGTCTGCAAGCCGCCGTGTTGCGGTCAACCCGCTGAGCGCATTGGCAAATGTCGCTGAGATACTCATGTCGTTCTAGCTCCCGCCCCGGGCAGTTCCTCGGTCGCCGCCGAGCCTGGCGGCGACGTTCAACTGATGCCTATCGTTTCAGCGATGTGGTTTCTGCTAGCATCTCGTCGACCGTTCGGATCACGGTCGCGTTGGATGAGAATGCGCGCTGCGTGACGATCATGTCGGTCAACTCTTCTGCGACGTCGACGGTACTCTGCTGAAGGGCAAAGCCGGAGATCTCGCCCGCGGGCCCGGTACCTGCATCAAAGAAGAACACATCGCCGGAGTTCGGTGAAATCTCGAACGCCTGGTTGTCCAGCGCATTCAGACCATTCGGATTGGGCACGGCGCCAAGCGGGATCTGATACAGTGCGCGGCGCTGCCCAGTATCATAGACGCCGGCAAGTATCCCGTTCGAATCAACTTCCAGCCCCTGCAGGTTGCCCGCCGGCGCTCCATTCTTGCTCAGCCCATTGGGCGTGAACGGCGCCGCGAGCTGACTGAGCCCAGTGCCAAACGCATTTGTTTCGATTTGAATCGTGATCGGACCATCAACCACGTTTGCAGTGATAGTGCCGGTAATGGGGTCAAAAGCCGCTGTTGTGCCCGCTCCGAGCGGGTCTGCTGGATTGGTCGCTGCGGCTGTTGCAGATGCTAGGGTACCGGGTCCTGTACGAGACGCATCGAACACTAGATCGAACTCGGCAATAAGTCCGGTGCCTCCGAGGGTCGAAGCCGTTGCACTATCGAAGACCGACAATGTCCAGGAGTTTGACGAACCAGTCGCGGGTATGACCGGAGTGTACTCGAAACGCAGCTGATGCGAGTTGCCGATGGCATCAAAGTATTCGATGGGCGACTCGATCGAAAGGCCGGCTCCTGTTGATGCAGTCTCTTCCGCTGGCAGGTTTACACCTAGTTGGATCTCGGTGGTCGCATCTGCAGCGGTTAGAAAGGCCGAAAGGCGAACTGGTTCAAGGGAAACTGGACTGTCTCGCGAAACTGAGCTGAGCACGTTCCCGTTTGCATCCGTTGCCCAGCCCTGTAACGCAAGTTCGCCGGGTGTGATGAGGAAGCCGTCCTCGTTCTGACGGAAGGAGCCGGTTGCAACCATCTGGAATGGTCGTTGCGTGCTCGGCAGACCTACGGACGCCAATGGCGTGACTGGCAGAAGACCAGACCCGGATACCGCGATGTCTGTGGCGCTGTTCGACGTGATGAGGGCACCCGAATTGGCAACGTCCCGGAACGTGCTGACTTGAACGCCGCCGGCCGTGAAGCTCCCCCCGGCCGACGCGGTGACAAGCGAAGAAAAGTCCACGTCGGTCCGCCGATATCCGTTGGTGTTGGAGTTCGCGATGTTGTCTGAAATCACCGCCAACCGGGTGGCGTTCACACTCAGACCTGCTACACCGGCATTCAATCCAGACGACAAACTCATGAGCAACCTCGTTCTGTTGGCACTTTGGCTTTCTGACCGGACGAACATGGCCTCATCAGGCTTAAGCTCGTCCTAATCGGCGGGTGTGGAATGCGTCCCTTTATGAGGCAGAGCGCAGGATGGTGATGGCGATACGCCGGTTCTTGGGTGAGAACGGGTCGGGGTCGATTGGCGAAGTCGCAGCACGCCCCGAGACACGAACGATGCGGTCGGCGTTGAGCCCGGTCTCTGTCAGCATGCGTCGCGCGGTGTTCGCACGGTCCGCGCTCAGCTCCCAGTTGGAGTAGTTGCCACGATTCACGAAGGGCGAGGCATCCGTGTGTCCGGCCAACGCGATATCGTTGCGTGTGGTCTCCAGCACGGGCACGAGAATCTCCATCAATGTGTCCATGATCGCCGCCGGTTGCGCCGAGCCTGACTGAAACAGCGGCTCTCCCGTGATGTCCGCAATCTCGATCACAAGCCCCTCAGGTGTCATGCGCATGGAGAAGTGTTGCAACAGACCGTCGCCGCCTGCTGCCTGCAACCCTGCCTCCAGACCCTCGGCCAGGCCCAGCAGAGCCTTGCCCTCGGCATTGGCATCCGCCCCTACCTCGCCATCCGCATCGGCATCGAAGACGGCTTTGGCGCCCACCTCGAGGTCCGTCTCCTCCTCCGTGGGTTTCATGGTCGCCCCGATCGTGTCCGGTGTCTCCTCGGCCAATTCGCCTTCAGGCGACGCCTCCAGATCGCCGAGATCCTCACCGCGTTCCTCGTGCGTGGGTTTCGGCCGCTCGCCCTCGCTCCGCGTTCCCGCGGATTCCGGTGGCACGAACACATCCTCGCCACCGAGCATTCCAGCGCCGCCCGCAGAGGCCTTGCTGATCGGCAGCGAGGGATCGAAGAAATCGGAGAGGCCCTTCTTCTGTTCTTCGGATGTCGCATTGAGAAGCCACATCAGAAGAAAGAATGCCATCATCGCGGTCACGAAGTCGGCATAGGCGACCTTCCAGGCGCCACCATGGTGGCCGTCCCCGCCGCCCTTCTTGACCTTCTTGATAATGATCGGCTGACCTTCGGACACGTCCTGCAACCCCTACTCGATCTTGCGCGCGACAGAAGTAATCGGGAACCTTTAGCGCGAAGTTACCCGCTGCCTTAACGCGACAGAAAGGTTGGTGGCGCAAATCACAAGGGCACGCGTCATGCGACCAGAAGGGGCACGGGCACATGAACCAGAGAGAAGACTCGATCCTGAAGCGAAAGGTTCGGGGTCCGAAGATGCGGATTTCCGGCTTTCCGGCCATGGATCCGTTCTGCAACGCGTTTGCATCGCTCTCTGCCACAATGAGCCGGAAGGAACTGCGGTCGGGAATCGATGTTTCGATTTTCGGGTATGAGGTCGTGCGCCATGCGGACTATCTGAAGTTCCTGCGTGCGCCGTCGGCGATCTACCTGCTGGCGTTTGAGGAGACCAATGGCAACGGTTTGGCCAAGGCACACCCGCGTCTCTTGAGCAAGGTGCTCGACATTTCCCTCGGTGGTGATGGCAGTTTCGAGGAGTCCGGGGCAGGGCGTCCCCTCACTTCGGTCGATCTCGCCATTTACGGCAGGTTCGTCGATCTCGTGAACCGTGCCTTTGACGAGACGATCAAGGAGCTTTGCGGTCGCAACGTCATTGGTGCGCCGCGCAAGACGCGGTTCGAAGAGCAGCCGGGCATGATCCGGATCGCGCCCGACCGTGCCGAGGTTTTCGTCATCAAGATGAACTTCCATATCGCCGATGACGCCCGTGGGGCCGGACTGGATTTTGTGGTGCCCGTCACCGTGCTTGAGCCGCTCAAGAAAGACCTTAACCGGGTGATGACCTCCAACGAGGCCACGCTCGCGCTCTGGGCGCGCTACATGTACGATCAGGTGCTCGACCTGCCGATAGAGGCGAACGGGGTGCTGCCACTGGGTGAGTTCACTGTTGGCGAACTGACGCGGCTGACCGAAGGTATGTTCATCGAGCTGCCCGACACAGCTTTGAATGAAGTTCAGTTGCAAGTCGATACCATCGAAGGTGCCCACACGCTGACCAAGGGGCGTCTCGGGGTTGCCGGGCGCAACAAGGCGCTCCGGGTGCTCGAAGATCCTGATCCGCAATTCGTTCGCCCATTGCTGGAGATGGCGCGCCCGCGCTGATGGTGCGCGCTTGCGCTCCGGCTGCAAATCCCACTAGCGTCCCCTCGCAAACAAGGGGGCAGATGGCATGGGACGGATTCCGGCAGCTGAGATGGGCGATGTAGCGCCTGCGGTCGAACCGGGTGTTGCTGGTGACTACGGAACGGCCTCGATAGCGCCCTCCATCCCGGTTCAGATTCGCAGCTTTCAGACGTTCACGGTCACCTACACGGCGGGAAAGTTCGGCCTGGACGACACTGGGGGTATTCTCATTGCGTTTCGCTTCGTGCAGGACGGCGGGCCATTGCAAACGGATACCCCATCCGCGCCCAACTATGTGACAGCGGACTGCGATGGGGACGCCCGCGTGCAGCTGTTGGTCGAACCCCAACCCGAACGGCCCTGGATGATTGCGGTGCGCGCGACGGTGAGGGGCGGGTTCATCAAACCCGGCGAGAA
>JBCDID010000093.1:0-10395 GCA_038749355.1 Pseudomonadota bacterium
GGCGCGCACGAAATCGCAAGATTTTGGCACGATCCCACCCCAAACCTTGCGATTTCCAATACTTCCCGGCGCAGCAGAAGCGTATCAAATCAGGCAGTTAGGCAAAATTCACGAGCGACTAGCGATGGAACGCATCCGAACACTTGCCGTAGGTACTGTGCTAAACCCGCGCTGATCAGTCAGATAGCCCGCATCCCAGTCCTTCCAGTTGTGCTGATTGAGCCGTGCTGCGCCGGGCAGGGGGATCGCGGTCTTCCCCGAGTTCGCTCCTTTTGTAACCTGGCGCGTGTAGTTTGGCACATCGCGTGGGATAAATGCGTTAATCCAAAACGTGACGCGCATAGGGGCATCCTCCTTCTTTCGAACGTTCTTCTGGTAATTTTCGCGGCCGAATCCGCGGCAGACGTCAGCCAATGGGCTCTAGCACAGCCTATGCTTGCATCTATTGTTTCCGTGCGTGCGGCAGAACGCTGAGACAAATGTGTACACTTGTCCCAGCGTGCTGGTTAGACACGCCGCATGGAGCGCTTCTCTTTTCAGATCAACGGCACGGACGGGCGGGCACGGAAGGGTGTGATCTCGACGCCGCGCGGCGAGATCCGCACGCCTGCCTTCATGCCCGTGGGTACCGCCGCCACCGTCAAGGCGATGCTGCCTGAGAGCGTGGCTGAGACCGGTGCGGACATCCTGCTCGGCAATACCTATCACCTGATGCTGCGTCCCGGCGCGCCCCGGCTGGAACGCCTGGGTGGCCTGCACAAATTCATGAACTGGTCAAGACCGATTCTGACGGACTCCGGCGGCTTCCAGGTCATGAGCCTTGCCGATCTGCGCAAGCTGTCGGAAGAGGGCGTGCGCTTCTCCTCCCATATCGACGGGTCCAAGCACCTGCTGAGCCCTGAGACGTCGATGGAGATCCAGCGGCAACTGGGCTCGGACATTGTCATGTGTTTCGACGAATGCCCCGCACTGCCCGCGACGCGGGAGACGATTGCGGAGTCCATGCGGCTTTCGATGCGTTGGGCCGAGCGGTCCCGGAATGCGTTCGGCGACCGTCCCGGCCATGCGCTGTTCGGCATCCAGCAGGGCGGGCTGGAGCAGGATCTGCGCGCCGAGAGCGCCGAGGCACTGCGGGCCATCGGGTTCGACGGCTACGCCATCGGCGGGCTTGCGGTGGGTGAGGGGCAGGAGGCCATGCTCGGCGTGCTCGACTATGCGCCGGGTCAGTTGCCGGAGGACAAGCCGCGCTACCTGATGGGGGTCGGCAAGCCGGATGATCTGGTGGGTGCCGTTCAGCGCGGCGTGGACATGTTCGACTGCGTGCTACCGTCGCGGTCCGGGCGGACGGGGCAGGCCTTCACCCGGCGCGGCACGGTGAATCTCAGGAACGCGCGTCATGCCGAGGACCCGCGCCCCCTGGACGAGGACTGCACTTGCCCCTGCTGCCGTAATTACTCGCGGGCCTATCTGCACCATCTCGTGCGGTCGAACGAGATCCTCGGCTCGATGCTGCTGACCTGGCACAACCTGCATTATTATCAGGAACTGATGGCAGGCATGCGTGCGGCCATCGCTGAGGGACGGCTCGATCAGTTTGTCACCGACTTCCACGCCCTGCGTGCCGAGGGCGATATCGAGCCGCTCTAACCAAAAAGGGGACCCGCAGGCCCCCTTAAGAACTCCCTGTGGCGCGACGCCTCAGAACTTCATGGACGCACCGATCGAGAAGATGTGGGCACCGCCATCATAGGTGACGGTCGAACCAGCCGCCGGACCGTTGCGCAGCGTCACAACCGGATCCTCCAGCGCAAACAGGTAGGAATAACCCGCGTTGATCGTCGTGTGGTCATTCAGGTCGTAGCTACCACCCAGCGAGAGCCAGATCCGATCCTCGTCCGGCACCCGCACCGTACGTCCATTGGCGCCATCGATGGTCGGTGTCTGGTCCCAGGCGGCACCCGCGCGGACAGTGAGCGCATCATTGAAATCGTACTCACCACCAATTGCCACGAAGAATGCATCTTCGTAGTTCTGCTCCTCAACAAGCGGAATGGTCCCGCCCAGAGGGTTCAAAATCTCCGTATCGATCGAGTCGAAGGCAGACCGGAGCTGGTACTGTACCTCACCCATCATCCGGAAACTGTCGCTGAAGTCATGCACAATCCCGCCGGAGATGGTACCAGGCAAGGATGCTGATGCCTCTGCGCTAAGCTGCGCACCAACCAATGGAGCCAGGGCCGGGTTCAGGACGGCCGCTGCCGCGCCAAACTGCGCACTGCCACCCAGTGTTAGATCATAGCCATGATCATAGGCCACGCCAATTTTGGTGTTCGGAATGGCGTCAATCATTGCGCCGACAGAGAACCCCCCTGAAACCTGATCGCCTTCCAGGTTGACCACGGCGGAGGTCAGACGGGCGTTAGCGTAGAGAATATTCGCGGAAAGGCCGAACGAGACGCCGTCGAACGGCTCAATGCCGACGGTTGGTGAAAGCTGAAATGTTTGCAGCTTTGACGTCAAGCCGTCGAACTGGACCACCGAACCTGCGTCATAGGCTGTGACCAGCCCAAAAGGCGTGAAGAGTGACAGGCCGACCCAAAGGTCCGGGTCAAGACGGTGGGCCACGTAAAGGTTGGCGAGCCCTGCGAAACGGTCGGCATCAAGGCTCTCTCCCGTCGCGCTCGACGTGCCTTGCGCGATCGGCTGAACAGCGCTTGCGCCGTTACTGATCATGGTCCCTTCTTTGACCATGGTCACCGCAGCCGGGTTCCAGCCCATGGATTCAATTCCGGCAGATCCACCAGTGACGCCCGCAAAAGACAAGCCCTGGCCAATTGCAGAGCGCTCTTTCAGCCCGAATCCTCCCGCCGATGCGGTCGAAGCGACTGCAAGCGCAAACGCGGAAACTGCCCCCGCTAGGGTGCCCCGATAAGTCGTATTCATGATCCCTCTCCCGAACTGGGTTATGGTTTTGCGATTTGTTTCGGTCCCGTACGCCCCCAAAGGCGACATTTTCGTGCGCGTTGCAAGTTATGACGTTGCGGAAAGAATTCATTTTTGTGTCATATTGCCGAGAAAACACGGCGGCTGGAGACTACCGTGATTGCTGCGGCGACGGCTCACTGGACGCCAAAGCCGCGAAAGGCCATAGTCCGCCGACCTGAGTAAGAGGCGAGTCGACGATGGACATCCTTACCGAGATTTTCACGTGGTGGAACGGCCAGACCCTTGGCACGCGGTTCTTCACCGCGCGCAACGGGTCGCTGGTCGGCGAAGATGATGCCGGCAACAAGTTCTATGAGACCAAGGACGGGAAGCGCCGCTGGGTGATCTATGCTGGCGAGGCAGAGGCCTCGAACGTGTCTCCTGACTGGCATGGCTGGCTCCACCATACTCTCGCCGAGGCGCCCGAGGGTGGATCACTGCCGCGTCATGTCTGGGAGAAGGACCATGTGCCCAACATGACCGGGACCGATCAGGCCTATCGCCCGCCGGGTTCTGTTCTGACCCCTGCCAGCCGGCCAAAGGTGGTCGGCGACTATCAGGCCTGGCAACCGGAGTAGACCATGGCAAGCTCAGCGGCAGAGACTCTCATCGGTGCGGCAGTGCTCGCTGTTGCAGGCGGGTTTCTGGTCTATGCGGCCAATACGGCGGATGTGTCGGTTGGGGGTGAGAGCTACGATCTGACCGCGGAGTTCCGCAAGGCAGAGGGCCTGTCGGTCGGCAGCGATGTCCAGATCTCCGGCGTGAAGATCGGCACCATCACCAGCATTCGGCTGAACCAGAAGACGTTCCGCGCGGCGGTGGATCTGTCGATCCGCGACGATGTGAAAATCCCCGAGGACTCGATTGCCAAAATCGTGTCCGAGGGCTTGCTGGGCGGCAACTTCATCACCGTCGACCCGGGCGCCTCGGACTTCATGCTGGAACCGGGCGCTGCATTTGAATTCACGCAAGGCTCCATCAACCTCATCGATCTGGTGCTGAAGTTTGGCCAGGGCTCTGATTCCTGAACGCGGCATAAGGCGGGCCGCGGGGCTTGCGGTCGTGCTCGGCCTTGGTCTGGCTGCTCCCGCCACGTTCGCGCAGTCGACAGGGGAGAATGCGGTTTCTGGCGCCGAGAGTGAGAACGCGCCAATCGTCTATTCCTCGCCGCTACCGGTGGCGCGTGTAGCACCTCCCGAACAACCCAGATTGTCAGACGGTCTCGCAGGCGCCGAAGGTACGCTTGAGGACGACGACGCTGGCAGCGTAACCGTGATCAAGCCGGGTGATGAGGGCCCGCTCAGGGTAGTCTTCAACAATCGCCAGAACGAGGGTGACAGCGCGACCTCTGGTCCTGACGAGGACCGTTGGAGCGAGGAGCGCGCCAAGCGTTTCCGGAAAGCACCGAAAGCAAGGCCGCTGCCGCAAGCCGATCGTCCAGCTGTTGCAGTGCCGATCTCGACACCGCGAACGGGCCTGGTCGAGGGCGTGGTGCTGCGTGCGCTCGACAAGATGACCGGCAAGACGCGGACCCATGGTCTCGCGGTTGGTGAGGTGAAGCGGATCGAGCGTCTGCGCGTGCGCCTCGACGGCTGCCGCGCGCCCGGGGACGGCGACAGTCACGGCACCATCGCATATCTCAATATCTGGGACACCAAGCTTGAGGATGCCGATCCGGTCTTCACGGGCTGGATGTTTGCCGAAAGCCCGGCACTCTCTGCGCTGGACCACCCGCGCTATGACTTGTGGGTGATCAGCTGCACCACCTCGCCGGGCGAGGTGTCGGCGGCTAGGGAATAAAGATCGCCGCGCCTGGTCAGGGCCTTGTCCAGTAACTGGTGGTAGTGGGCGCGCGGCACCGAGCGTGCGCCAAGGCTCTCGAGATGCGGCGTTGTGAACTGGGTGTCGAGCAGTGTGAAACCGCCCTTGCGCAGCCGCGCCACCAGCCAGGCGAGGGCAATCTTCGAACCGTCCCGACCGCTAGAGAACATGCTCTCGCCAAAGAATGCTGTCCCGAGACGCAAGCCGTATAGCCCGCCGATCAGCTGGTCCTCCTGCCAGACCTCAACAGAATGCGCGTGACGCATGTGGTGCAATTGCAGGAACAGGTCGCGGATCAGCGGATTGATCCAGGTCTCGGGCCTGTCGGCGCAGGCGTCCATCACACGCTCGAATGCGGTGTCCAGACGGACCCGGTAATCGAACCGCATGAGCCGCTTGCGCAGTGACCGCGACAGATGGAAACCGTTCAACGGCAGGATACCGCGCTTGCGCGGATCGACCCAATAGACATCGTCGGCCGCAGCGGAGTCCGCCATGGGAAACACACCCGCGCCGTAGGCCCGTAGGACCAGTTCAGGCGTCAGTTCGAGATCGTCGGAATCTCCATCCTTCATGCGAGCAGTATTCCCCCGCGCAATGAAGAAGAAAACCGGTTTCGGATCCGGACCACGGCCCAAATTCCTTTATGAGGAATTTGCAAGTTCATCCGAGATGAACTTGATGGAGGTTGCGCAAGATCAGTCGCCAGTGGTTCCGGCCTCGAGCCATTTCTCAAGCCAGTGGATGTTGTAGTTGCCGGTTTGAATGTCCGGTTGTTCCAGCAGCGCATGAAAAAGCGGCAGGGTCGTATCAATGCCGTCCACCACGGTTTCGCGCAGCGCACGGCGCAGCCGCATGAGGCAATCCTGCCGGTCGGCACCTTCAACGATCAGCTTGCCGATCAGGCTGTCGTAATAGGGCGGGACCACGTAGCCCTCATAGAGATGGCTGTCCATGCGCACGCCCAGCCCCCCGGGCGCGTGGTAAGTGCGCACGCGTCCTGGCGAGGGCGCGAACGAGGGCACCGACTCTGCTGTGATCCGGCATTCGATGGAATGGCCCTTCGGCGTCAGGTCAGACTGGCTGAACGAAAGCCGTTCGCCCGCCGCGACCCGGAACTGTTCACGCACCAGATCCACGCCATAGATGGTTTCGGTCACCGGGTGCTCGACCTGCAGACGCGTGTTCATCTCGATGAAGTAGAACTCGCCGTTCTCGTAGAGGAACTCGATGGTCCCTGCACCGCGATAACCCATCTCGCCGACTGCGTCCGCACAGGTCTTCCCGATGCGCGCCCGCGTTTCCTCGTCGATGATGGGGGAGGGCGCTTCTTCGAACACCTTCTGGTGGCGGCGTTGCAGCGAACAGTCCCGCTCGCCCAGATGCACCGCGTTGCCATGGGTATCGCCGAGAACCTGGATCTCGATATGGCGGGGCGTGCCGAGATATTTCTCCAGATAGACCGCGTCGTCGCCGAAGGCCGCTTTGGCTTCCGTCCGCGCCGAGGAGAAGGCGAGCGGCAGGTCTGCTTCCGTCTCGGCCACCTTCATGCCACGTCCGCCACCCCCTGCGGCGGCTTTGACGAGCACCGGGTAGCCGATGTCTTTGGCCACGACCAGCGCATCCTCGATCGTGTCCACGCCACCGTCGGAGCCGGGAACGCATGGCACGCCGAGGCGCTTCATCGTCTCCTTCGCGGCGATCTTGTCACCCATCAGGCGGATATGCTCGGCGGTGGGTCCGATGAAGATCAGGCCCGATTCCTCGACGATCTGGGAGAACCCAGCATTCTCGGACAGAAAGCCATAGCCCGGATGCACTGCCTCGGCCCCTGTGATCTCACAGGCCGACAGGATCGCAGGCTGGTTCAGATAGCTTGCCGCCGCCGATGGGGGGCCGACGCAGACACTTTGATCCGCAAGGCGCACGTGCATGGCATCGGCATCCGCCGTCGAGTGAATGGCGATCGACTCGATCCCCATTTCGCGCGCGGCCCGGATGACGCGGAGCGCGATCTCGCCCCGGTTCGCGATCAGGATTTTCTGGAACATGGGCGCGTCTCCGGCGCTCACTCTATTATTATCAGTGGCTCGCCGAACTCGACCGGTTCGGCATTGCCCACCAGGATGGTGCGCACCTTGCCCGAGCGGGGGGCGGGGATGCGGTTCATGGTCTTCATGGCCTCGATGATCAGGATGATCTGGCCTTCCTCCACCGAGTCGCCGGGGCTCACGAAGTTGGCCTGTCCCGGTTCGGGGGCAAGGTAGACGGTGCCGACCATGGGGGACGTGACGGCGTTGGACAGATCAGGTCCGTCAGGGGCGGCGGCAGGCGGGGCCTCCGCCGCAGGGACCGCTGCGGCAACGGGTGCGGCCTGAGGGTGCGGCACATGGACGGCGACCGGTGCCGGAGCCGCTGCCACGGCGCGGGACAGACGCACCTTCAGTTCGTCATTGTCGCCGTATTCCCGTTCGACCTCTATCTCGGTCAGGTCCGAGGCCTTCAGGAGGTCGGCCAAAGCCTGGATGAACGCCACGTCTTGTTCGGTATTCTTGGTCATTCCGCCTGCCGCTTCCGCGTCTGAGGTCTGTTGGGGTGAGAGGCATGCCCGGCCACCCCGTTATGATTGACGCGCTTATAGCCAAATTGCTGAGCCCGTCAAACTGTCCGCCAGGGGTGCGAGGGTCAGTTGGCCTCGCGCCGCGCATCCTCGACGGCTGCCAGCATTTCGTCGATGGGCAGGAAGCCGCGGATCACCTCGGATCCGACCACGAAGGCCGGTGTTCCCTGCACGCCCAGTGCCTGCGCAAGCTGGTAGTTTCGCTGCAACCGGTCGTCGATCTCCTCTTCGGCCGCACGGGTCTTCAGGGCCGCGATATCATAGCCGACATCCCCCGCGATGCGGTAGGCGACCTGCTCCGTCACATTGCCGGGATAGGTCATCAGCGCGTCGTTCAGTTCGCTGTACTTGGTGCGATCCACATCAAGGGCTGCGAGCGCGATCTTGCCCGCGCTCACCGAGGCGGGGCCCAGGATCGGGAACTCCTTGACGATCAGCCGCACATTCGGGTCCCGGTCCAGCAATTCCTCGACGATCGGGTGCGCGCGCTTGCAGAACCCGCAGCGGTAGTCGAGGAACTCCACCACCGTGATATCGCCCTCGGGGTTGCCGCCCACATAGGAAAACCCGTCATCATAGAGCGCGGCGGCATGGGTCTGGATCAGTTGCTTGTCTGCCTGCTGCGCGGCGACCGCCCGGCGTTGCTCGAGGATCTGGATCGCCTCCATGATCACTTCGGGATTGTCCAGGAGATAGGCGCGCACCTCGGCCCGGAATGCGGCCCGGTCGGCGTCCTGCATGGCCTGCAGATCAGTCGGGTCCGCGACAGATATGCCCGGAGCCGCAAGGGCCGCTGCTGCAAGCAAGGACATCAGTGTCTTACGCATGGTCCGGGCCTCCTCCGCCCTATTCGTCTGAGGTTCTTATCTTGAGGATATCCTGTGCGCGCAACCATGCAGGTGACCCTTCCGTGAGGAGCCCAGATGCACGGCGCGCCAGCCGCACGGCGTTGTCTGCGTTGCCCACTAGCGCGTAGCGTTCGGCGGTGGCAAGTGTGGCCATGCCGCGGTCGCCCGCACGGTCATAAGCCGTCGCGAGGTCGCGCAACGCGGCAACATCCGCGAGGTCCTGCGCACGCGCGGCCTTCAAGACCTCCAGCGCCTCGGCATTCGCCTCCGGGCTGTTGAGCTGCAGGAGCGACCTGCCTAGCCCTGCCCGGATCAGCGGCTCGTTCGGGGCAAGAGCTACAGCGCGACGGTATTGCGGAACCGCCTCGGCGGCGCGGCCAGACTCGAGCAAGATCTGCCCCTTCAACTCGATATAGAACGGATCGTCCGGACGCTTGGCAATCAACCGGTCTACGGTACTCAATGCTTCGCGTGTGGAAGGCAGACGGTGAAGGGCCACGGCCTTGGCGTAGAGTACAAACTCGGTCTCCGGCTTGTCCTCGGCATCGTTCAGCACGCGCTCGGGATTGCGCAGGAAGCCCTCCAGCTTGGCCCGCATCCGGCCATGCCAATATGCGCGTTCCGGGTCCTCGGGCCAGGTACGTCCGGCATCTTCTGCAATGCGCCGTTGCAGGAGCGACATGCGTTCCGTGCCCAACGGGTGGGTCAGAATATAAGGGTCGACATTGCCGACGGAGAGCACCTCTTGCCCACGGAATCGCTCTAACACCTTCAGAAGCCCCTCCGGATTAATCCGCGCTGCCCGCAGATATGCGAGCCCCGCCTGATCGGCGGACGCCTCCTCGGAGCGGTTGAAGCTGAGCAGACTGCGCCGAACTGCCCCCTGCGACCCCGCAGCAATGGCCGCGGCCGCCTCGCCGCCACCTGCCACGCCCGCCGCGATGCCGACCAGCAGGCCCACCAGCGCAGGGCCTTGCGCATTGCGCAGGTTGATGGCCCGGCGCGCCTCGTGTCCCCCGGCGATGTGCCCGGCCTCGTGCGCCACCACGCCAAGCAGCTCCTCAGGCGTCTCCAGATCGATCAGCAGCCCCGTATGGAAGAACATGCGCCGTCCACCGGCAACGAAGGCATTCAAAGAGTTCTGGTTGATGATGAAGAGCTCGACCGAGGAAGGCGCCAGCCCCGCCGCCGACAGAACAGGCGCAGACATGTCGCGCAGCGTCCGCTCGATCTCCGAATCCCTGATCAGCCCGCGCGCATCCGCCGGTGCCGTCAGCGCCGCCCAAGCGAGCGCCGCCATCATTGCCTGTCTGAGTAATTGCCGCACGCGATCTCTTTCTTGCCGTGGCTTCAGCTCGGCCCTAGACCCAGCAAACATAACCACCAGGGATACAAGGGCAATGACAGTAACGATTTCAAGACGCAGTGCCGTCTCGCCTTTTCTGGTGATGGACGTGATGGAGGATGCACGGGCCCTGGAAGCGGGTGGGCGCAACATTGTGCACATGGAGGTCGGCCAGCCCGGCACGCCAGCGCCGCGGGCCGCGACCGACTTGTTGGCAGCGCGAATGGCTGCGCGCGACGCGCTCGGCTACACGGTGGCGCTGGGTCTGCCGGAACTGCGCAAGGGGATCGCGCGGCTCTATCGCGACCGGCACGGTCTGGACCTCGACCCCGGCCGCGTAGTGGTCACGGCGGGGTCGTCGTGCGCCTTCATTCTGGCGTTCCTGGCGTTGTTTGATGCCGGTCAGAGGGTCGCGCTGGCGGATCCCGGCTATCCGGCATACCGCAACATCCTGGGCGCACTGGACCTTGAGGTCGTGCGGGTCGAGACCACTCTGGCCACGCGCTATCAGCCGACACCGGGCCTGCTGGACGGGGCAGGGGCGGTGGACGGCCTGTTGGTGGCGAGCCCCGCAAACCCCACGGGAACCATGCTCAGCCGCGCGGATTTGAAAGGACTGGCGGACTGGTGCAGCACCCGCAATGCGTCCTTCATTTCGGACGAGATCTACCATGGGCTGACCTACGAGACCCCGGCCGTCACCGCGCTGGAGGTGACGGATGACGTCATCGTGATCAACAGCTTTGCCAAGTACCACTCGATGACAGGCTGGCGCA
>JBCDID010000094.1:0-10336 GCA_038749355.1 Pseudomonadota bacterium
CCGATCGCACTCACCGGCCGGCGACGGCTATCCTCGATGATCTTCGCGTGAGGTGACATGGGCCGGCGTTTCTCTGCTCCCGATCTGCCGGACACCATCCCGGTCTTTCCGCTGCCGGGCGCGCTGCTTCTGCCCAGGGGACGCCTGCCACTGAACATCTTCGAGCCGCGCTATCTCGCGATGCTGGACGATGCGCTGAAGTCGGATCACCGGCTGATCGGCATGGTGCAGCCCTATGATGACGATACGCGCCCGCCCCGACTGCACACGATCGGGTGTGCGGGCCGGGTGACCTCGCTCTCGGAGACCGAGGACGGGCGCTACCTGATCGTGCTCTCCGGCACTGCCCGGTTCCGCATTCGCGCGGAGCTGGACGGGTTTACGCCCTATCGTCGCGTGGACGTCAGCTGGTCGGATTTCCACGCCGATCTGGACGGGCCGGAGGAGCCGGGCAAGTTCGATCAGGAGGAGTTCATGGAGCTTCTCAGGCGTTATTTCGACACGGCGGGCCTGTCGTCCGACTGGGACAGTATGCAGGAGGCGGAGCCGGAGATGCTGATCAACTCGCTCTCCATGATGTGCCCCTTTGCGGTCGAGGAGAAGCAGGCGCTGCTGGAGGCCCCCGCGCTCTCGGATCGTTTGGAGACTTTGCGCGCGCTCATGCAATTCGCCATCGCTGAGGGCGGCGAGAGCGGGGCGATCCAGTGAGCGACGTACCCCAGCAAGGCGAGACGCCGTCAGTCAGCCCGCAACTTCTCGAAAGCCTCGTCTGCCCCGCAACCGGGGGGCGGCTGACCTATGACGCGGACCGGCAAGAGCTGATCTCGAAATCCGCCAATCTCGCCTACCCGATCCGCCAAGGCATCCCGATCATGCTGATCGACGAGGCGCGGACGGTGGAGGACTAGCGCCCCGCATGTGGGCCCGTTCCGGGCTCCGGTGCATCACGCGTGCAAGCACGCTTTGGATGCACCCTACGCGGCGCCTTGCTTGCAAACGGCGGAGCGGAGGACGGGTTCGGAGGAGGTATTTCTGGCAAGATGAAGGGGGTATCCTGGGTAGATTTCCCTGCGACGTAGGCTCTTAGAATGTCTATTTGACATGGGCTTGGGGCACATGGGCCCGCAAGAAATCCACCATTGCCCGCGTCTTGCCCGGCAGATAGCTGCGGCTCGGATAAAGTAGCCACGCCGCAGTATCGAAGCTGGTCGCCGTGCAATCGTAGTCCGGGAAAAGGTCAATGAGCCGGCCTGCCGCGAGGTCTTCGCGGATCAGCCAGTCGGCCAGGAGGCAGGGCCCGAGGCCCTGGCACGCCGCAGCACGCAGAGCCAGCGCATTGGAAATCAACAGCTTTCCGGCGATGGACACCTCGATCACGGCCCCGTTCCGATCCCGGAACCGCCAGAACGACCGGTAGCCCGGCAGGGTGAACCGCAGACACTCCACGCCCGCGAGCATCACCGGGTTGGCGAGCTTTCCTTGGCGCGCCACGAAGTCGGGCGCTACCACGACGCGGTACCGCGTCGGCATGAGCTGGCGGACAATCAGGTCTCCTTTCGGTGCCCGCGCAAGCCGCACCGCAAGATCCAACCCTTCGCCGATCAGGTCCAGATTGTCGTCCGAGGGCAGCAGCTCCACCGAGATCTCCGGATGGGCCTGCCGAAACGCGCCCAGATGCGGCACGATGCACTTCTCGGCAAAGGCCACCGAGGTCGTCATCCGCAAGGTTCCGCGCGGCGCCCGGCGGGCGTCCAGCGCCTCCTCACAAGCCGCATCGAAGTCAGAGACCAGGGGCGCGATGCGGTCGAGATAGCGCGCGCCCTCCTCCGTCACCGACAGTTTCCGCGTGCTCCGCTGGAAGAGACGCAGCCCCGTTTCCGCCTCGACCTGCGCCAGGATTCGCGACACGGTCGAGGGGTCGAGATCCAGCACGCGTCCAGCACCCGCCATGCTGCCCTGTTCACGGATCGTCAGGATTGTCTTGAGCGCGGCCAATTCCATTCGTGCAGAATACGCACGAATGCCAGGCGTTGCGATCCCTTTATCGGCAGGAATACCTGTACTAACTCTGGCGCGAACACGAGCCAAAGGAGCCCGCCCATGACCGACCTTGCCAACCAGACCGTCATCATCACGGGTGCCAGCCGGGGCATCGGAGCCGCCGCTGCACGCCATCTCGCGGAGCTCGGCGCGAGCGTCGTTCTGGCCGCGCGCTCCTCCGGCGCGATCTCTGAACTTGCCGAAGAAATCCGCGATGCGGGCGGCACGGCCTTCGCCTTCACCTGCGATGTCGGCGAGGCAGGCTCGGTCGAGGACCTGATCCAGGAGGCCATGACCCGGACCGGCCGCCTCGACGTGCTCGTCAACAATGCAGGGCTCATCGACCCGATCGCGCATCTCGGCGACAGCGACCCCGACGCCTGGTCCCAGGTCGTCGATGTGAACTTCAAGGGCGTCTATTACGGCATCCGTTAAGCGCTGCCGCATATGCTGACCCAGGGAGCGGGAACGATCATCAACATCAGCTCGGGTGCGGCCTACCGGGCCCTGGAGGGCTGGAGCCACTACTGCGCCACCAAGGCGGGTGTGAAGATGCTGACCGAGGCGACCGACGTCGAATACCGCGACCGCGGCATCCGCGTCATGGGCCTCAGCCCCGGCACGGTTGCAACTGAGATGCAGGTGCAGATCAAGGCGTCGGGCATCAACCCGGTGAGCCAGTTGGACCCCGAGGTCCACATCCCGGCCGAGTGGGTGGCCGAGACCATCGCCTATCTCTGCGGCCCGGGCGGGGACGACTATCTGGGCCGGGATTTCTCGCTGAAGACCGAGGAAGGCCGCGCAGCGGTGGGTCTCCCGGGCCTTTGAGGCCTACTTCTTGGCCCCTGCATTCGGGTTCTCGATGACCGAGTGGTCCGCGACTTCCCACGGCAGACCGGCATTGCGCCAGATCCGCTTACCCTTGCGCGGGTAGTCGCCCACGTCATGGGCGAGCCGCTCGCCGACCACGATCATCCGCAGCACTTCTGAGCCTGTGTTGCGGATGGTATGCGCCAGCCCGCGTTTGCGGTAGCCGATGAAATCGCCGGGCCCTATGGCGTGCTCCTCCTCACCGATCTCGGCAGTGGCCGAGCCCGCCAGCACGAACACGCACTCATCCTCAAAGTGATGGACGTGATACTCGGTGGTCTCATGTCCTGGCTGCACCTCGATGATGTGAAACCCCATCCCCGTCAGTCCGGTGAGATCGCCCAGCGACTTGTTGACCCGAATGGCGTTCGGGTTCTGGAAATGCGTCTTGGCCAGACCTTCCATCGCGGCAATCTCGTCCGCCTTGACCAGATACCTGTCTTCAGACACGCGCCTCTCCCTTCATCTTGCTGCAAATACCTGGCCCGACCGCAGCCTACCCTGGGGCAAGAAAGCCAGGCGCCGCGTAGGGTGCATCCAAAGCGTGCTCGCACGCGTGATGCACCGAAGCCCGAAGGGCCAGATCAGTTCGCCCATTCATGCGGACGCAGGCGGAAATCGTTCTCGCCAGACCGGTCCTCGCCCCGCATCAGGAAGATCGAGTGGTGCGACATGTCGAGCCCGCCCCGCTCCCCATGCATCTCGCGCGCCCGTGCCCGGTCATAGACCGACGAGGTCGGCATGAACCGCATGGTCATGCCCCGGCGTGGATCGGGCGAGCGGTTCTCCTCGGACCCGTGGCTGATATAGACATCGTGGAGCGCCATCTGGCCTGCCTCCAGCAACAGCGGTTCGGCCTCAGAAATATCGTACTCCTCGGCCCTAAGCTCCTGATTTAGAGTATAATTCGGATCGTCCTTCTGGTCATGCGCCCGCAACCGCCCACCCTTGTGCGAGCCCGGAATATATTGCAGGCAGCCGTTCTCCTCCGTCGCTGCGTCCACCGCGATCCACACGGTGCACGTGGCCAGCGGACGGATCGGCCAATACTGCCCGTCCTGATGAAACGGCGTCTTCTTGCCGTTCAGCGCGGGTTTGGCGAAGAAGCTCATGTTCCAGAGGCAGATATCCGGCCCGATTACCTGCGCCACCATGTCGAGAATCGCCGGATCGCGGGCATAGTTCAGGAACCCCAGATCGTAGGTCAGCAGCACGCTCGCATTGTCGCGAAACTCGGGATGACGCTGCAAAAGCGTCCCATGCCGCGCGCGGATCTCCTCCAGCTGCGCCTCCGGCAACCGGTAGTCCGGGATCACGTACCCGCGCTCGTGATACTCCGCGATCTGCCCGTCCGTCAGCATGACACCCCCTTTTCCCGTGCGCCCATTTCCAGCCTGCGGATACCAACACAGCCACGCTTGCATCCCATGCGACCTTAGGTAAGCTCCTGCGTCAAGAGGTCTCAAACGACCCTATTACATCGCCAGAGTCCATTGGGAGGAAAACATGGGCATTCACAACGTCGTAAAGGCGGCCGCAGCCGTTGCTGTTGCCACAACCATGGGGCTGGGGGCTGTCAGCGCCGATGCCAAGACCCTGAAGCTTCAGGCCTCGTCCAAGGCGGGCGACTGGGCGCACAAGTTCATGACCGACAACTGGGGACCGAAGGCAAAGGCCATCTCCGGCGGCGCGGTCTCGCTCGAGGTCCTGCCCACCAAGGCCGTCGTCCCCCACCGTGAGACCATCGACGCCGTCGCCAACGGCATCCTGGACGGGGACCTGAACGCGGTCTCGTACTTCTCGGGCCGCGACCCGGTCTTCGCCATGATCGGCGACCTGATCGCGGGCTATGACACGGTCGACCAGGTCCGCACCTTCTGCATGCATGCAGGCGGCAAGGAGATCCTGCAAAAGGCCTATGACAAGTACCTGCCCGGCAAGATCCACGTGGTCGGCTGTGGTCCCTACGCCAAGGAAGCCTTCGTCTCGACCGTGCCGATCCGCACCGTGGCGGAGTTCAAGGGCGTGAAGGTGCGCTCGCCCGAGGGTCTGGCCGCCGAGGTCTTCAAGCGCGCCGGTGCGGCTCCCGTCTCCCTGCCCTTCTCCGAGGTCTATACCGCGCTGGAGAAAGGCGTGATCGACGCCGCTGACGCCTCGGCCCACGTGAACAACAACGCGTCCGGCATGTACAAGGTCGCCAAGTTCCCGATCTACCCGGGCATCCACTCCATGGCTGTTCTGCAGTTCATCGTGAACAAGAAGACCTGGGACAAGCTGGGTCCGGACGGCCAAGCGGCTCTCGAGGTGTGGTACTCGGCTGCCTATGACGCCATGCGTCGCGAGGCCGACCTGCAGGACCGCGCCATTGCCGCCGAACAGCGCGCAGGTGGCGAGATCGAGGTGATCGACTGGACGACCGAGGAGCGCGCCAAGTTCCGCGAAATCGCTGTCGGCGCCTGGAACGACTTCGCCGCGAAGTCGGATCTGGCCAAGGAGGCGCTGGATGCGCACCTCAACTACATGAAACAGATCGGTCTTCTGAAAGACTGATCCGAGGGGAGTGCCCTCCCGACCTTCGGGGGGGCATGCCACGCCCGGGCCAGAGCGTTTCTTCGCCACTGGGTGTAGGGTGGGTGTCCAACCCACCTCTGTCCTTGCCGAGGGGGGTCAGATGGTTGCCGTTACCGAGAATATCGAGCGCGAACCGGTCGCAGCCGGGTTCACCCGTGGGATCGACCATGTCAGCCGGTTTGCAGGGCTCGCCGTCGGCAACCTCTATCTGATCGCGGCGGCCTGCACGCTCTGGGAGGTCTTCGCGCGCTACGTCTTGAACGACCCGACCCAATGGGTGTTCGAGGTGGTCATGGTGCTCTGCGCCTGCGCCTGGATGCTCTCTGCCGGGTTCGTTACGCTCCAGAAACGCCATATTGGCATCACCGTCTTCTATCTCATGGCGTCGGAGAAGACCCGCTGGCGGCTCGACCTCTTCGCCATGTGCGTGGGCGTCTTCGCCTTGTACATGCTCGTCGGCGACACCCTGATCCGCGCGCTCGAGAGCATCGACCTGACAGAACGAGGCGGCACCGCCTGGAACTCGCCCCTGCCCATGGTGCTGAAGACCGTGCTGGTGACGGGGCTCTTCATCTATCTGTTGCAGTTGCTGGTGAACCTCAGCCGCCACTTCCAGTCGAGGCCCATCCAGATCGCCGTCCTTGCGCTGATGGCGCTGATGTGCCTGCGGTTCCTGATCGCGGCTTTCGCCCATTACGGGGATTTTGGCAGTGTCTCCGTCACCATCGACGAGGCGCTGAACTCGTCCGGTGGTGGCATCGTCGACCAGTTCCACGTGGACCGCGACGCCATCGGCATAGGCACCATCTCGCTCTTCATCGTGATGGCCCTGCTGGCCCTGATGATGACTGGCATGCCGTTGGGCATCGTGACGCTGATCATCTCGGTGGTCTGCGCCATGCTGTTCTACGGCAATAACGGGCTCTATCTGGTCTCGGTCAACGCGCTCGACCTGCTGGAGAAGTACCCGCTGGTCGCCGTACCGTTCTTCGTGCTCATGGCCTCGGTCTTGGAACGGTCGGGCATCGCGCGCGATCTGTTCGACGCCATGTCGATCTTCGCAGGCGGGTTCCGAGGCGGGGTCGCGCTCCAGACCACCATCGTCGCCGTCATCCTGGCCGCAATGTCCGGCGTGATGGGCGGCGAGATCGTGATGCTGGGATTGGTCGCCCTGCCCCAGATGCTGCGCCTCGGCTATGATCGCAAGCTGACCATCGGGCTGATCTGTGCATCCGGCGCTTTGGCGACGCTGATCCCGCCATCCATTGTGATGATCGTCTACGGACTCAGCGCCAATGTCGGGATCGGGGATCTGTTCTCCGCAGGCTTCCTACCCGGGCTGATGCTCGCCTGTTTCTACGTGGCCTATGTGCTGCTGCGCGTGAACCTGAACAACAAGCTCGCGCCCACTGCCGCCGAGATTGCCGAGATGACTGGCGAGGAAACCAAGCTCGGCTCGAACCAGGCAATTGCAGTGGCGCTGTCCATCGGGCTGATCGCGGTGGTGATGTCTTCGATCTATCGCGGCGTGACCTCGGTGACCGAGGCCTCCGCCGTCGGGGCCACGGGGGCGCTGGTGATCCTGCTGGCCCGCAACCACGTGAACTGGACCACCAACAAGATCTACGCGGTGGTCGGGATCTGCGGGGCCTATGTGGCATGGCAGGGCGTGACCTACCTGATCGGGCTGGCGGGTGCAGAGCTCTACTCCGCCAATGACGGGCTGCGCGATCTGACGGCCTTCCTCGGCACACAGTTGCGCTGGCTGATCGAGACGCTCGACGCCCTGCCCGGCGGGTTCTGGGGCGAGGCTTTGGTGGCCGTGATCCTCTTCGGGTTCTTCTTCAAGCTCGCCAATGTACCCGAGATCCGCGACTGCCTGACCAACACCATGACCATTGTCGGCACGATTATCTGGCTGATCCTGGGTGCTGTCGCCTTTGTCGGCCTCTACAACCTGATCGGGGGCGCGGACTTCATGCGCAGCCTGATCGAGGGCACGGGGCTGAGCGCGCTTGGCACGATCTTCCTGATGATGGCCATTCTGGTCGTCCTCGGCACCTTCATGGAGTGGATCGCGATCATCTTCATCACGGTGCCTGTGTTCGCGCCCGTGGTGCGGGGATTGGCGCCGGAGCTTGGCATGGACCCCGACTGGGCTGCCGTCTGGTTCGGCGTGCTTTTCGTCATGAACATCCAGATCTATTTCCTGAGCCCACCCTTCGGTCCGGCCTGTTTCTGGCTGAAATCAGTGGTGCCACAGGCGAAAGACATGCCGGACGGGCGTGAGATCACGTTGCAGGAGATCTTCCTCTCGGTCCTCCCCTTCATCTGTCTGCAGATCACGGGGATGCTGTTGGTGATGTTCTTCCCGATGATCGCGCTCTGGATGCCCATGGCGTTGGAATAGAGGTGAGAGATGCACAGTGAAGACGGCGAAGAAGACCTGAAGGTCGCCAACTATTACGGGCCGATCACGCGGATCGCAGGGATCTTGTTCGCGGGCGGGATCATGTGGTTCATGTTCGCGCTTGCGGACGGGTTCGCCTGAGACAAGGGTGCATCACGCCTGCAAGCAGGCTTTGGATGACACCCTACGCGGCGTCTGGGCCTTTAGCCTCCGTATCTCCCGGCCCTTTGCGGGTGCGCCAGGCCATCAGGATCACGCCACCCGCGGTCAGGAGGATCAGGACAGGCCAGAAGTTCAGCTGGCGTGTGGACCAGTTGCCCCAGACCATCTCCCGGCACTCGTCAATCTCCTCGCGGTACCATTTCTGCAGCACCTTGCGGTCCTTGCGCAGCTCCCACGAAACCTCCTCGTCGCCGCATTCGGTCGTCGGGGGGAACGGGGTCCGGTCCGCGTCTCGGATCAGTTTCGCCGCCTCCTTGCGGTATTCCTCGCCCACGGCCCAATAGGTATACGCGTAGCGGTACCAGTAGAACTGGAAGACCATCGCGAAGATGGCGATCCCCGCAATCGAGATCGCGTAGACTCCGAAGAGCCGCGCACGGGATTTCAGGCTGACCCAGAACCCGATCGACGCCACCATCGCGGTCAAGACCGTCAGAAGCGTCGTGATCCGCTCGTCCCTGTACGCCGTCGCCCGGTCCGAATGGTGCAGGTAGACGGTCGTCGCGAAGTCCACGGCATCGGACAGGCTGGCAGCAGCAGGGAAAATCAGATCAGGGATCATGGGCGGCTCCTTCGCAGCGGTGCCCGTAGTCTAGTCCACGCGATCTGAGAACGGCTAGCGCAAACCCTTCCGTGCAATTTGCCAGACAGCAACCTCTGGCGGGCACATGTGCCGCACTGGCGACTCGCGGGCCTCCCGGCTAGGGTCGCGCCGCCCATGTCGAAGAGTAGACCGATGAAGAAGCTCGTGATCCTCCAGGCGAATGTCTCGCAGCTTGACGAGCCGGTCTATGCGGAGATCGCGAAGCGCATGGGCGACGCCTTCCACGTCATCTACTGGAACGATTACGGGTTTGAGCGCGCCCGCAAGGATGCGGAGACCGGGCTTGTGCCCAGGTTCCAGGAGACCACGCCGCTGGTCTACGAGAGGACGTGGATCGACAGAACGGCGAGCACGTGGCGCGATGTGTTCGAAGCGATTGCCGAGAAGGACCCCGGGACCGCCATCCTTACAGATATCGGCCGGGTCGATCGGGCGAAACTTTCACTGGCGCTCAGGCTGCGGGGTATCCGAACGGCTCTCCGCTCGGACAAGAACGCGCTGTCCGAAACGGTGAACAACGGGGCAAAACACCTGCTGGAACGGGGTCTCAATCGCGTGGTCTACTCGGCCCTCGCGCCTGTCAGCACGCTGACCCGCGACTACTACCAATGGCCTGAGGGGCGGTCGCTCGTATATTTCCCTTACTCCACACGGAGATCGAAGTTCGCGCCACCCACCACCGTGCGGGCCGAGCGTGCCGCTGTCATCCGGGGCGAACTGGGCATCTCGGAGGACAGCACGGTCTTTGTCTCCGCAGCCAAATTCTCCGAACGCGAGAACCCCTGGTGCATCATCAAGGCGTTCGAGCAGGTCGTGCTGACCCGTCCGAATGTCAGCCTGATTGCGCTGGGTGACGGCGCGCTGATGGGCGAGATCCGCGCCTATTGCGCCGAGAGCGACCTGCCCATCCACCTCCCCGGTTTCGTCGATTTCGCCGTGCTGCAGGACTACTTCTTCGCGGGGCATGTCTTCGTCCACTTCCCCCGGTTCGAGCCCTGGGGCGTGTCCCCACAAGATGCCCTGGTCGCCGGCATGGGGTTGGTCGCCGGCGACACTGTGGGCTCGGCACAATGCATTCTCTCGGGCGAAGAACGCCGCTTCCTTGTCGATGTGGACGATGTGGATCTCTGCGCGGCCCGCATGGGCGAGCTTGCCGATCTGCCGGACCCCACCTCCCCCTTCGCTGCCGCCCACTTGCGCGCAGTCGACTTCTGCGCCGAGCACGTCGCCGAGGATCTGGTCAGCTTCAGCCAACAGGGCTGAACCGCCGCGCATCCATCACCATGGGGTACTGGACCCCACGACGGAACCCCGCCAAAGTGACCGGGCAAGTCCCCAAGAACACAGGTCCGGCAAATCGGGACCGCCCGGCTCGAGGAAACGCGCGCATGAAAGGCCCCAAAGACTTCCGTTCAGCCCGATGGTTCGCGCCAGATGATCTCAGGTCTTCGGCGCACCGCTCGCGCTTCATGCAGATGGGCTATGGCCGCGAGGACTGGGAGGGCCGCCCCGTCATCGCCATCGTCAACACCTGGTCGGACATGAACCAGTGCCATGCGCATTTCCGGCACCGGGTCGAGGACGTCAAACGCGGGGTCCTGCAGGCGGGCGGGTTTCCG
>JBCDID010000095.1:0-10291 GCA_038749355.1 Pseudomonadota bacterium
CGCCCTCGACCACAGGAAGGTCTTGCGCCAGCTCCTGGTACCAGCCGGAATAGAATGCCCGAACGCTTTCCTGCACCAGCGCGTTCGGTGCGTTCAGTGTAAGGTTCGTGCAAGCTGCCCATGCGAGCGGTCCGGTGCAGTCATGTGGCGCAATCGGCAAATGGAAAGCGTCGGCCATGGAGGCAATTGCTTTTGCCTCGGTCAGTCCGCCGCACCAGCCGAGATCCATGATCACGACATCCAGCGCGCCTGCCTCCATGAACGACCGGAAAGCGGCCCTGCTCGCCATGGTCTCCGACCCTGCGATCTTCGGGCGAACCTGCCGACGCAAATCGGCCCAGGAGGAGGGCGCGGTCGCGGGCATGGGGTCCTCGATCCAGTAAATGTCATAGGGCTCCAGCGCCCGGGCAATCTCTGCCATGGCGTGCGGCTGCCATAGGAGATGCATCTCAGCCATGATCTGCATCTCGGAGCCCACGGCAGCGCGGATCTTGGCAAAAGGCTCTACAGCCTCGGCCAACCGATCTGGCGTGATGGCGGCCCCGTGGCTGGCTTCGGCTGCGAAATCAAAGGGCCATATCTTCATACCGGTGATGCCCTGGGCGAGCAGGCTCTCGGCGACCTTGCCCGCATCGGTCAGGAACCCATCGAGGTCTTCGTAAGGTCCTTCCTGAGCACCCAGGCCCCAGTTCCCGGTGGACTGTCCAGTCGAGCCACGCACATATTTGTATCCCGCGCATGTGTTGTAGGTCCGGATCCGTTCCCGACACCGTCCGCCCAACAAGCGCCACACCGGCTGATCAAGATACCGCCCCCAGAGATCCCACAACGCCATTTCGATGGCCGAGTTTCCGCGCACCTCCGCACCCGCACCATTGTAGCCGATATAGGGTTGCAGGCGGCGCTGGATCGCTTCTCGGTCACGCGCATCCTGGCCGATCAGCTTCGGAGCGGCGATCTCGTGCAGATATGCTTCTGTGGCCGGTGCGATGAAGAAGCTCTCGCCGCAACCGCGCACACCTTCCTCTGTTTCGACAAACGCCCAGAGCAGGTTGGGGAACTCACCCAGATGCAGGGTCTCGATGGCGGTGATCTTCATGGTCGCTCCCTTTTGCAGGCAGCATGTCAGGAGGTGCCCGACTTTCGCAAGAGCCGGATCATTCGCCCGTCGATGAAGAGAAGTCCAATCCCGATGATCAATGCCCCGACGACCTCGCGGATAAGGATGGGTTCATCAAGATATAGGTTCCCGAGGATCATGGCACTGACCGGGATAAGCAGTGTCACCAGCATCACATTGCTCGCACCAGCCCGCAGGATGATCTGGAAGAACACGAGATAGGCCGCGGCGGTTCCGAGGGCGGCGAGTGCGACAAGCGACCAGACGGTCCCCCGGCTTGGCAACTCAAGCGTCCACGGTTGATCGTGAGCCGCGACTATGACCGACATGATCATTGTCGATGACAAGAGCTGGCAGGTCGCGCCCTTCAGCGGCGGCACGCCAACAAGATGCCGCCGCGCCCAGAGAGCTGCGAAACCGTAGGATACGGCGCCAGCTATGCACAGCAAGATACCGATGATCTGATCGGGAGCGGACTCACCAAATCCCTTCAGCACGGCAACGCCGACGACGCCCAGGATGACGCCCGTCACCCGTAGGCCGGTCAGCGTTTCCTCCCGAAAGCCTGCCATCACGAGCACCGTGAACAATGGTGTGAGTGCGTTGATGATTGCCGCTAGGCCCACGGTGACATATGTCTGTCCAGCAAAGATAAAGCCGAACGGCAGCACGTTGTTCAAAAGCCCCATCATCAGAAAGGGCCACCATTCCCTCAACCCCTGTGGCAAGCGGTGGCCGAACCACCAGAACAGTGGCAGCAGCATGGCCGCGGCCAGCGCCACACGCACCAGAACGACTGTCAGTGGCGGTAACTCACGTACCGCAACGCCTGCGAAAAAGAACGCACCACCCCAGAGCAACGAGAGCAGGATCAGCAACCCCCAGTCGCCCATGTCCATCGTCTTTGGCTGACTTGACACTCGCTTCCCCTTATCCGTGATTTGCTCGCTCACTTAGACCAGCCCATCGCGATGGACGACCCGATTCATGCTCTGGCGTCGCGCCGCTGGACAGCGCGGAGCATGAAGGTTAATCGGTCGCCAAAGGGGAATTCATTCTTGGGAGGCATGCGATGCAACCGGACAGTCAGTGGGATTTTCATGACCGGATGCTCTCGTTGGGTCTGGCTCGGGTATCTGAGGCAGCGGCCATAGCGGCGGCTGGTCAGATTGGCCGTGGGGACGAAAAGCTGGCAGATCATGTGGCTGTCGAGGCCATGCGCACGCAACTCAACATGCTCGAGATCAAGGGTACGGTGGTGATTGGCGAGGGCGAGCGCGATGAGGCGCCCATGCTGTACATCGGCGAAGAGGTTGGTACGGGCACGGGAGAGGAGGTCGACATCGCTCTCGACCCGCTGGAGGGGACGACCCTCACTGCCAAGGCCATGCCGAACGCACTGGCGGTGAACGCGATGGGCCCGCGCCACTCGATGCTGCTCGCACCGGACGTCTATATGGACAAGCTGGCGATTGGGCCTGGCTATGCGCCGGGGCTGGTGGATCTGGACATGAGTCCGACTGAACGGATCAAGGTTTTTGCCGAGGCCAAAGGCTGCGGTCCGGGAGGCGTGACAGTGTGCATCCTTGAGCGACCTCGCCATAACGAGATGATCGACGAGGTGCGGGCTACCGGCGCCGCGATCCGGCTAATCACAGATGGTGACGTGGCGGGTGTTATGCACTGTGCCGAGCCAGAGCAAACAGGCATCGACATGTATATGGGGTCTGGCGGGGCACCTGAAGGAGTGCTGGCTGCGGCGGCGCTCAAGTGCATGGGAGGGCAGATACAGGGGCGGTTGCTATTCCGCAATGACGACGAGGTTGGTCGGGCAAGGAAGGCTGGGATCGAGGATCTGGATGCCAAGTACACGCGCGACGAGATGTGCCGCTCCGATGTGATCTTTGCTGCAACCGGAGTGACAGACGGATCCATTCTGCAAGGCGCCCGCCGGGTGGGTGAGTACCTTGAGACAGAGACAATCCTGATGCGGTCAAGAACAGGATCGGTGCGTCGGATGATCTACCGAACTAAGAACCACTGAGGCTTGTGGGCCAACCCTCGAAAATGTCACTAAACCGTTAGTTGGCTTTCATTTGCCCGCCGGCCACGCCGTCAGTTGGGCGTCTCTTGCTGGCGTGGCGTATCAGCCGATCTGGTTGGCTGCGGTTGAGCGCGCCAGGCAGATTTGGGGCGAGGTGGCTGGTGTCAATGGATCTGATCCCGTCCGCTCAACCACAACAGCGCTTTGCGCACACGGACCAGCCATGGGTAGACCGGCTTCAAAATTCGCTCAGACCGTGTGAGTCGCCTTATGATCTGTTCGATGGGCGTTTGCGGCTTCATGAGGAAGCTTATCCGGGCCATGGCTGCGGCTCCTGTCAGCCGCTCGTCGCCCAATTGCAGCATGTAGGTGTCATTAATCTCGATTCCTTCCTGCCTGAGAGTTGAGACCAGACCGGGGTGCTTGCGGGCATCCAGCAATTCAATGCCGGGATGGGCTCGCCTCAGCGCGGTCATGGCTACATACCGCTGACATATCGGGCAATCTCCGTCGTAGATCAGGAAGTCGGCAGGCAGGGGCGCGGATTCGTCCATGCAGTTAAGATGGGTAGGAACTCCTCTGCTGACCAGTCTCCGCGTCCTTTCGGCGAGAAGAAGGGCTTTCAGTGGACGCTTAAATCCAACGCCTGACCTTTGTCCGATAGTCTGTATAGGGGGTGCCCAGATGTTCCGTAAGGCGGGCCTCCTCCGGCAGAATGAAGCGGGAGTGCAGTATCCAGGCGAAGGGTATCAGGAGTGCGAGTGCAAGCGGACTGCCGACGCTGAAGCACCACCCGGCCAAGACTGTTAGATCAGCAACGTAGATCGGGTTGCGGGAAAACTGGAAAGGTCCGCTGTCGACCAAAGCGCTTGGGGGCTGGTGCGGGACGATCGTCGTGCGCGCCCGACGAAAGGCCAGCGCTGCCCAGAGTGCAAGTCCGATACCAGTGCCGATTAACGCACGCCCAGCCCAGAGCGCTGAGTCGCCGAGAGGCGCGTGAAAGTGCGAGAAAACCCACGCGAGCACCATGAACGCGATCAGCCACACGGGCGGGTAGTCCAGGGTCAAATTCATTCGACCGCCATGTTGTCAATCAGGCGCGCACGGCCGAGGTGGGCGGCTCCAAAGATGCGAACTGGAACCGTGGGATCGAAAACGTCGACTGGGACGAGATCGAGCGCGGTACGGACCTCAAGATAATCGACCGCACTGAAGCCGGCCTGCAAAACAGCGCGTTCGGCGTCCTTGCATACGCGGCCGGGGTCTTCGCCTTTCGCGACGTTGGCAATTGCTTCACGCATCGCCCGGGCAAGGGCAGGAGCAACCGCCCGTTCTTCCTTGTTCAGGTATCGGTTGCGCGAGGACATTGCGAGACCGTCCGGCTCTCGCACTGTGGGAGCGCCGATGATCCGAGTGGGGATGTCCAAATCGCGCGCCATGCGGATAACCACTGCCAACTGTTGCCAGTCTTTCTCTCCAAAAACCGCGACATCTGCCTGCGCTTGGTTGAGAAGCTTGGAGACAACCTGCGAAACCCCATCGAAATGCCCCGGACGGGCGGCTCCGCACAAGGCATCCGTTAGCCCGTCCACCACTACGCGGGTGGAGAAGCCCTCAGGATACATCACCTCAACAAGCGGGGCGAACAGCAGACTGCATCCGGCGGTCTCTAGCATCTTCGCATCGCGGGCCTCGTCCCGAGGATAGGAGTCCAGATCCTCGTTCGCACCGAACTGGGTCGGGTTGACGAAGAGGGTCGCGATGACACGATCGGCGTGCTCCAGTCCATGGCGGACGAGACTCAGATGCCCTTCGTGCAGCCCACCCATGGTGGGCACAACCGCCGAAGACAGGCCCTTGGCGCGCCATTCGCGCACCTGGGTGCGCAGGTCTTCCACCGTGCGTACGATCTTCATGAAGCAGAGATGAGACGAATCTCGCGCGCCCGTCAATCTTTGCCCAGTTGACAGCGCGGGCTGCTCCCGGAATCACAGCACATGGCTAACTGGTATGATGATCTGGATGAAGTCTGGGATGCCGTCTGGCGAGTGCTGGAGCGTGGCGTCGCGGAGCGTTCGGCCCCGGCACGTCATCCGGTGCTGGCGACTGCAGGGCTGGAGGGGGGCGCTGAGGCCCGAGTGGTGGTCCTGCGCGCAGCCTCACGTGACGACGCGGTTCTGGAGGTGCACACGGACTCGGCGTCGGGCAAGGTTGGGGAGTTGACGCGCGACCCGGCGGCGACTCTGCTGGTCTGGGACGCGGAAGAACGTTTGCAGATCCGCGTCCGTGCCCGCGTAGAGATTATGAAGGGTGCAGGCGCGGCCCGTGTCTGGGACCGCCTCCCGGAGGGATCTCGGATGGTGTACGGTGTTCAGCCTCGGCCGGGCACAATAATCGCGGCACCGAATGCCTTTGAGCCCGATGCTAATCCGGCGAGGTTCTCAGTGCTTACCGCACGAGCGATCGAGTTCGATATCGTGTATCTAGGATCGCAGGACCACCGGAGGGTACTTTACCGCGCGGCGGCGAACTGGCACGGGACGTGGCTAGCGCCGTAAGACACTATCGAAATCGAAGGTCGGGCTGAAACCCACGCTACGGCACAATCAGCCGAGCCAACCTTTGCTTTCGTTCAGCACGATGTTCTCGATCATGTCGATATGTGCATCGTCCTCATTGAGACAGGGGATGTAATGGAAGTGCTCGCCTCCGGCGTGCTCGAAGGCTTCCATGATTTCCTCGTTAATCTCCTCGAGCGTCTCGACGCAGTCGGACGAAAACCCAGGCGCCATGATGGCGATCCGCTTGTGGCCGTCCTCTGCCAGCTTGGCGACGTACTCCACTGTATAGGGCGTGAGCCATTCCTCAGGACCGAAGCGGGATTGGAAGGTGGTGTGTATCTCACCCTTCTCCCACCCCAGCGCCTCACGCATGAGGCGCGACGTCTTCTGGCACTGGCAATAATAAGGATCGCCTTTCATGAAGTAGCTCTTCGGCAACCCGTGATAGGAGGTGACAAGCGCAGTCGGCCGCTCCTCCACTTCTGCATAGGCCGTCTCGACTGAGCGAGCCAGCGCATTGATGTAGCCTGGATGGTCATAATACGCGGGTACGGTGCGCATGGCCGGCTGCCAGCGTAGATTCTGCAACGTGCGGAAAGCATGATCATTCGCTGTGCCCGTGGTTGCGGCCGCCTAGTGGGGATAAAGCGGGAAGCACAGGATCCGCTCGCAGCCCTGTTGTTGCATCCGCCGGATCACGCTGTCTGTGGACGGGTTGCCGTAGCGCATGCAGAAGTCGACCATGACGTTCTCGCCAAAACGTGCCGACATGCGCGCGCGCAGCTTGGCGGTCTGGTTGCGGGTGATGGTCAAGAGCGGGCTCTCGTCGTCATCCTCGTTCCAGATCCCGCGATAAGCCTCGCCGGAAGAGAATGGGCGTTTGGTAAGCACGATGAGTTGGAGGATGGGTTGCCAGAACCAGGGCGACCATTCGATGACCCGGCGGTCGGACAGAAACTCGTTCAGGTAGCGCCGCATAGACCAGTAGTCGGTGCCGTCGGGCGTGCCGAGATTAGCCAGCAGGATGCCGACGCGTGCGGGAGCCACCGGCGGATGGTCCGGTGCAGCATGAGCCAGGCGCCCACGGCCGGGCAGTTCCATCGTGCTTTGATCGAGCATGCTCGTCTCCGTAATAGGCATCTTGCTTGGGAATTATACCAGCATAGACAGAGATCAACTGCGGCAGCACGTCCCTGCGATCATCGTTCACAGCACTTCACCAAGTTATTGGTAACCAGACGTAAATGCTCGTTGACAAAAAGTTGCACGGGATTCATCGGCCATTAACGGGTGACTGCGACCCTCTGGGTGCAATCAAATCGACTTAACTGCTTGCTTAGGAAGAAATCCCGATATCGCGTGAAGGCGGTGCGAGCTTTCGAACCTGAGAGGCATGCGACATGAGCATCGTTTCGGGACTAGCGACTGCGCCGGGGGTTTCGGCTCTCCTGAATGCGCCAAGGGAGACGAATGCGTCTCTCCGAGCGCTTGCTGTGGACACGGCATCCAAAGCCGCGGTGAAACGCGCCGATGGAGCCGTGAAGACTGTGGAACGCACGGAGAGCGCGCGACCTGTGGCTGCGAGCAGCAAGTCCCAGACTTCGACCCCATCCTACAACCGTCCATCCAATGACGCGCGTTACACCAAGTTTGTGGATGCAGTCACCGCGCTCCGGATTGACCTCAGCGAGGTGAAGCTGACCAAACAGCGGATCGCTGAGTTGCGGCAGGCGGCGAAGGAAGTATTCAATATGGATGACGGCGTGCCGAGAGAGGTGCGCCCTGACATTCCTAACCCGGGTGCGCTTGCAGCCGAGGCCCGGGCGGAAGCCGCTGAGCGCGCTGAGGCGACTCGTCAGGCAGCTGCAAAGTCTGCGGAGGCGGATCAACTCGAGGCGGCGATTGAGAAGTCTGCGGCGATCGCTGAGACGGTCCGGACGAGCGACCCTCTGCCGGACCCGATCTTCAACGCGCCACGACCGAGCGTAGAAGCCCGAGCCGAACCTTTGGCGATTCCCGAGAACGACGCACCACCTGAAGTGGGTGAAGCCGCAGTGTTCGAGAAAGCGGAAGCGCCAGCGGTTGGCATCGGACAGGCCGAGACCGCCAAGTCCGCGAAATCAGATGCGCCAGCCGAGAGTGCGCCTAAGCTTGAAGGCTTTGAGTTCAGCGATTCTGAAGAACGCGCAGCGGACCCCAATGCTCCCACGGCACAGCCCGTCGAGTCCGAGGACAAGTCCGAGCGGCCAAAGGGCCTCGACTTTGACACGTCTGAGGATCGCGCGGCGGATCCCAACGCCCAGAAGGCGCCGGTGTTCACTGAATCTCAGAAGCCTGCGGAGGGCAAGAAACCCGTGGCAGGAACGGAAGAGCCCGCAGTGGACACGAGCTTTAAGAGCCCGCGTGGTGGCGGTGGCACGGACGGTGGACCGTCATCTGCTGGGGACTCGGGGGACGGCGCTTAACGCCATAGGAGATTCAGTCCTGGTTGGGTTTCCGGTCCCCGGCAGCGTTCGGGACCGGGAAACCAGCACGTTCGCCCGCTGACTTTTCCGTTGTGCCCAATGCATCCGAGAGGCGCATTCTGGCACTGCCCGGGCGTAGCGGCCTCGGCTGGTTCTCGGCAGGGGCCCATCCCGTCAGATAGATGATCTCGAAGGTCGCCCGGAGCCTCCCACCTTCTGCGGGGAAAGCATGCCGGTAAATCCGGTCTGCTTCTTCGAACAACCGCCTGGGCGTCATGCCCCGCCTCCGCGCGGCAAGAATGTTGGTCTCGCCCATGCATCTGAGATCTCGCATCAGGGCCCAGATGTCCGGATAAGTGACCTCCAGCTTCTCGGTATCGGCAACCGGCAGTGCAAACCCGGCCCGTTGAAGCAACGCTCCCAGATCTCTCAACTCGGCCATCGGCGCGACCCTGGGACTGAGCCCTCCTGTTAAGGCGACTTCTGCTTCGGCCAGCGCCGTACGTAATTCGTGCAAGGTTTGCCCGCCAAAGAGGGCTGCGAGCACTAGCCCATCCGGCCGCAGCGCGCGTCGCATCTGGATGAGTTGGCCGACGGGATCGTCCGACCAATGCAGTTCGAGCAACGAGAGAATCAGATCCTGGCTGGAGATGGGCAGCGGCAGTGCATCCGTCCAGGCAGTCGGCGCTAAACCCAAGTTCGCGGCGCGTGCGGCTGAACGCTCAAGAACCCGAGGCGTCACCCCTTTCGGCAGCATCTTCGCCAACGTGCCGTTGCCCGCGCCGATCAATGTCCAATCCGCAAAGTCCCGTGTCACAGATGCCAGCCGATCCCGGAGGCTGTCTCCCACTGCCTTGTGCAAAAAGGAGGCGTCCGCGGTGAAACCAAGCACCTCGCCCCGGTTGCGCCGGGCGGCAAGCAGGTGTGGCTCAAACAGCGTTGGGCGCATATGCGAGGGGTTTCCAACCATGCCGATTACATATAGATCCCGGGCTCGCGGGGGGCGAGAGGAGATCGCCCATGGGATGGATCGCGTACGCGGCAGCCACGGTGACAGCGATAGGCACGCCACTGCTCCCGCCGGCCTGCGCACTCTGCCGGGAACCAGTATCCGCACGCGGTGTCTTGTGCCCGGATTGCTGGAAAGAGGTTGCATTCCTTGAAGAGAGCGGTTGCATCCGATGTGGCCGACCGATGTTGTCGTTTCCCGGTGATGTAGGTTTGCAGTGCGATGGCTGCCTTGCGCTGAATCCGCCCTGGGGACATGGCCGGGCTGTTTTCCAGTATTCGGGCGGTGGACGCCGGTTGGTCATGGCTTTGAAACACGGGGATCGGGTGGATACGCTCCCGCTCCTGGGCGAGTGGATGGCACATGCAGGCGCGGCCCTTCTTGCTGAGGCAGATCTGGTGGTCCCTGTGCCACTGCACTGGCGCCGGCGCCTGAAGAGAAAGTTCAACCAAGCAGCCGGCCTTGCCCAAGCGGCTTGCAAGGCTGCCGGGAAGGGCGCGGCTTTCGCCCCTTGTGCCCTGATCCGGACACGACACACGGCCAGCCAGGGAAGGAAAGATCGTGCGATCCGCATGGCGAATCTCGCGGGCGCCATTGATCTTGGATCTGAGGCTCATCGGCTCAGCGGCGCGCGGGTGTTGCTGGTCGACGACGTGCTGACGACAGGCGCGACGCTGGCTGAGTGTGCGCGGACGTGCATGGCCGCTGGCGCCCGGGCGGTTGACGTTCTTGTGCTTGCACTGGTGATCCCGGAGGAAACTGCCTATATCCCGTCCCCAACCGAGGACGAGGACCATGAAGCCTGTTGAAATCTACACGACCCCGATCTGCCCCTATTGCTCTATGGCCAAGCGGTTGCTGGACCAGAAGGGAGTCGCCTATACCGAGATCAATGTGATGGGCGATGCGGGCAGGAAGGCCGAGATGCTGGACCGCGCGAACGGGCAGCGGACCGTACCGCAGATCTTCCATCCTTGGCATGCCCTAAGCCTGAAAAGCCTACAGCCCAATGACCGATGTGACAGCAAACGATTTTACGCCTTCCATGGCGCTTCTTGGCAGCATTTCAGGAACTTCATATAAACTCTCCAC
>JBCDID010000096.1:0-10163 GCA_038749355.1 Pseudomonadota bacterium
AGGGAGGCAGCCATGTCTGCGACCGGCATGCCCGGGTTTGTGGGCTGGCCGTCCGCGCCGAGGTTCAGTGACGCCGTGCCCGACAGCGCCTGAATGGCAAGGTCGTGGGCGGGGCGAAGAGCCTCCGGCCCGGTCTGACCAAAGGCGGAGATCGACACGTAAACCAGCCGCGGGTTCATTCCGGATAGCACCTCGTAGCCGACTCCCAGACGGTCCACGACTCCGGGGCGGAAGGCCTCGACGAACACATCGGCGGTCTCGGCGAGCTTCAGCAGGGCCTCGCGCCCGGCTGGTGTCTTCAGATCCAGAACTATGGAGCGTTTGCCCCGGTGTGTATTCCGGAACCAGACCGAGGTACCGTCCTCTGTGCGATACCCGACATTTCGAACGGGCTCGCCAGACGGAGGCTCGACCTTGATCACGTCCGCGCCGTGGTCCGCCATCATCATGGTCAGATGCGGCCCTGGCAGGAAGAGCGACAGATCGAGAACGCGAAAACCTTCCAGTTTCATCAGATCTGACCTCGCCCCATGGTGGCCGAAGAGGCCGCAGCGCTGACCGTACCGTGTGTGCCCGGGACCTCAAGGGGCAATGATAGCCGCGACGCGGCCTATGCGTACGGGGGCGGGCGTTCTTGCGAAAGCCACGCAGCTGTTTTCCGATGTGGTGCGGTGTAGCGTTCGGCCATGGAACTGGCCGCGAACCAATATGTATGCCCTGACGGGTACGGGGTCGAGCGTTTCCTGGACGAGGCGGCTCGCGCCGGGTTCCGGCAGGTCGCCCTGACGCGCGCGGCATTGGCTGAGATGACGCCCGCGCGGTTGCGTCGCGCAGTGGAGGCTCGTGGGCTGTCTGTCACCACTCTGAACAGTGCTGGATACTTTACCTGGGCGGATCCCGAACGTCGGCGCGCTCAGGAGGTGGAGAACCGCGCGCTTGTTGCGGCCGCGGCGGAGCTGGGCGTCGAGGCTTTATGTGTGATCACCGGAGGATGCGCCGAGCAGCCGGATGTTGCGACGGCGCGGGCTTTGATCTCGGACGGATTGGCGGAATTGGATGCCATTGCCGCGGCGCAGGGCGTGCGGCTGGGACTTGAGCCCATCCACCCGACGGACGTGGCCTTGAAGGGATGTGTGAACACGATCGCGCAGGCTCGGACGTTGATCGGCCCGCTGGCGGCCACGGGATTGATCGTCGACTTGTTCCATTCCTGGTGGGATCCCGATCTGATCGCAGTGGCTGAAGATCCGAGTGTTCATGTCTTTCAGATCTGCAATGTCACCGAAGACACGAGGCGTAGCCCAACGCTGGACAACGGTGTTCTGGATGTGGGTTGGGTGGTCGAGCAGGTCCGGCAGGCAGGTTTCACCGGTCCGATTGAGTTCGAGATTTTTGCGGCCGATCATGGGCGGGCTGACATCGCTCCGATCCTGGAAGCTGCAGCCGCCTGGGCAGAGTGACCCGTCAGGTCCACTGAGCCCCACCATCCATGTCGATCACCGTGCCCGAGAGATAATGCACCTGTGGTGCGCATAGCATCGCGGCAAGCGCGCCCACCTCCTCCGGCGTCTTGATGCGCCCGAACGGCATCTTGGACTGATCGAGCTTCTCCTCCCACCGCTCCGGATCGCCGAAGTCGCGTTCGGCCCAGACACGCGCCATGGTCTTGATCCGGTCAGTCAGTGTCGGCGCGGGGTTGATGCCAAAGACGCGCACGTTGGAGGCGGGGGTCTCGGCCCCCAGCGCCTGAGTGAACCCTATCAATGCGGCATTCCCTGCAGCTCCCGCGATGTAGCCCGGCCGTACGGCCCGCCCGCCCATTCCGATAATGTTGACGACTGTGCCCGCGTGGCGTGCGCTCATGGCCGGGACGAAGAGCTTGCAGAGGTGAATGTAGCCCCAGACCTTCAGCTCCCATCCCTCGCGCCATGCCTCCATGGTCACAGTGTCAAGATCGCCTGCCGGGATCGCGCCCGCGTTGTTGACCAGGATGTCGGCGTCACCGTGCGCGGCGAAAAGAGCTTCGCGCCCGGTATCGGTGGAAAGATCAGCTGCCAGGGTCTCCGCATTGTGAATGCTCTCGGCTGCCTCGTCCAACGCCGCCGCCGACCGCGCGGTGATGACAACCCGAGCATCCTCCGCTGCGAAGGTCTTCGCCACCGCAAGGCCGATTCCCTTCGATCCACCAGTTACCACGACTTTCTTTCCAGCCAGCCCCAGATCCATTTCCACCTCCCTTTGCGCCTGCCGGGGACATAGCGCGCACATCCCATATGTAGAAACACGAGTGGGATAAGTTGCCGCAGGTTGAAACCCTCCTACACCTAGAGGAGGCGCGAGAAGTGAACGCTCCGGACGCCGATACACCTCAGGGAGAGGGATTATGAACCAACAGGATTTCACACGTCGCCAGCTGATGGCTCTGGCCGGATCAGCAGCGGCGGTCGCAGGACTGGGCGGCACGGCACATGCAGCGGACCCATTGAAGCTCTGGACCATCGGAGTTGCCAAGGTGGGCGGCAAGGACTGGTCGGCCATGGAGGCGCAGGCAGGCATTTCAATCGCTTACAATGCCAAGTCGGCCCGCGCGGACGAGGCAATCCAGAAGATGGTCGTCGGCGACGGCAACAGTCTCTATGATGCGATGTCCGACAATGGTGGCGGCATGGAGGACGCGCTGGCCTCCCAGGGCGTGATCGAGGAACTCGACGTCAGCCAGATCCCCAACTGGTCGGGCATTCTGCCCGCCTACAATGAAGGCGGGGCAGCGGCTGACACGATCCGTCACGAGGGCAAGATCGTGTGCGTGCCGTACATCTCCAACGCGGACAGCCTGGCTCAGAACGTCTCGGTCATCGGCGAGGAGCTGACCACCTGGGCCGCGCTTTTTGACGACCAGTTCAAGGGCCGCGCGGCCATGCAGAACGATTTCGGGCCGACGCTGACGAACACGGCCGTCTACCTCAAGCAATCGGGCAAGCAGGACATCGAGGATGCCTCCGACATGACGCCTGACGAGGTCAAGGGCGTATGCCAGTTCCTTATCGACCAGAAAAAGAAGGGCCAGTTCCGCACCTTCTGGGACGGGTTCCAGAATGGCGTGGACCTGCTCGCGTCCGAAGAAGTGCTGGTCTCGTCCTGCTGGGAGCCCATCCAAGTCGTCGCCGCCAAGAAGTCCGGCAAAGATATCCGCTACGGCACCATGGTCGAAGGCCACCAGACCTGGAACAACATGTTCATGCTGACCAAGGGCGGCAAGGCGCGCGGGCAGGCGGACAACTTCTACAAGTTGATGAACGTCTACCTGTCGCCGTGGTTCGGCGCGCGGACGCTGGCTACCTTCGGGTTCACCCCGCAGATGCAGGGCGTGAACGAGTATGTGGATGCGCACCCGGACGACTTCGACGATGCAACCAAAGCGGTGATCTCCGGGCGGTTGGAACGCAAGCAGGCGCGCATCGGGGTTAAGGGCAATGCGTGGCAGAACGTCTTCCCAACCCATATCCGCGACTATCAGGACTGGTGGGCGCGGGTTCAGGCCGCGTGAGGATGCAACGACTGGCCAGGGGCGCCTTCTGGCTGCCCCTGATCTTCATGACCGTGTTCTTCGCGCTACCGTTGGCGCTGACCGCCGTGTGGTCGGTCTTTGAACGCACTATGTTCTGGATGGAGCCGGGTTTTACGCTGTTCTCCTATGAGAACTTCTTCACGTCCGCGCGGCTCTGGAACTTCCTCGCCAGCATGTGGCATTCGCTGATTTCGGTGGCGATCTGCCTGGTGCTGGGCTTCCCCATCGCGGTCTTTGTGCGCCGGCGGATCCCACAGGTGGCGCAGCACCGCGTGGTATTGTTGTTCATCCTGCCCTTCATGGTCTCCGAGATCATCCGCATCTTCGCGCTCCGCCCGGTCCTGCAACGCAACGGGCTGGTGAATGACACGCTGATGCAACTGGGGGTGATCTCCGAGCCCATCACAGCGATCCTCTACACACCGACCGGGGTCATCATCGGTGAGGTGCTGAGCTTCCTGCCTTTCATCGTCTTCTCCGGCTTTCTCGCTATGGAGGCCGTGCCAAAGCATGTCTTCGAGGTCTGCGAGGACCTGGGTGCCTCCACCGCCCGCACCTATCGCGATGTGATCCTGCCGCTGGCGGCCCCTGGGATCTTCGCAGGCTCGGTCTTCATCTTCGTGAACGGCATCGGCGTGGCATTGCTGCCGAACATCCTTGGCGGGCCGGGGGCGGTGAACGCAGGCCTGATCGCAACGCAAGCCATCGTCGCGCTGGACTTTCCGTTGGCCATGGCGGTCTCGGCGATCATGATCTCTACGCTTCTGACGTTGCTGTACGTCGGGCACCGACTCTTTGACCTGACCCATGTGCTGGAGCCAGCCAAGCGATGAACGAGTACGCCAATCCATGGGGCTACCGGGTGCAATGGGCCTACATGCTGCTGGTCGTGGCGACGCTGATGACGCCGGTCTTCTACGTCATGTATGTCAGCTTCAACGAGAATGGATTTGGGGCCGCCGAGTACGTGTTCACCACCGCATGGTACGGGGTCGTGTTTGGCGACAGGCTGATGATGGACGCGTTGGGCTGGACCATGTCGCTGGCGGTCTGCACGGTGCTGATCACGGTGCCATTCGCGGTGCTCTCGGCCAAGTTCTACAAATCAGCGACGAACAAGCTGCCTGTCATCTTCCTGCTGATGCTGCCCCTCTTCGTGGCACCGGACATATTCGGCTCTGCCCTTCTGGTCTACTTCAAGAACCTCAACTTCGCGTTCCAGTGGCTGGGCGACCAACTGGGTACGGAAGTCTTCGACGCTTGGTTCCGCCTAGGCTTCATGACGGCGCTGATCGGGCTGGTGATCTACACAACCCCTTATGCCTTCATCGTCGTGCTCATCACCATGGGCCGCTTCCGCGAGGAGCAGACCGAGGCCGCGCGCGCCTGCGGCGCCACCCCCTGGCGCGCGTTCTGGGATATCGAGTTCCCCCAGATCCGCCCAGGCGTCGCCTCCTCTTGCGCCTTCACCGTGATCCTCTGCTTCAACGAGTACACCCGCACCAGCCTGCTGAAAGGCGGGTTCGACACGTTCACCACTGTCCTTGTCAGCCAAATGCTCAACACCGGCATGTCCGAGCAGAGCTACGCCATGTCCGCCATGGTTTCCTACGTCGCCATTGTCTTGATCGGCGGCATCATCCTCTGGACCCTCGTACGGTCCGAGAAACTGGGCCGCGAAGCCCGCGCCAATGCTGAGCCAGTCGCCGCATGAGAGATACGACTACAGATACCCCCGCCGTCGAGGTTCGCGGCCTCGCCAAACACTATGGCCCCGTGCGCGCGCTGGATGGCGTGGACGTGGCGATCCGGGCAGGGGAGTACTTCGTGCTGCTCGGTCCCTCCGGTGGGGGGAAGACGACCTTGTTGCGTACGATCGGCGGCTTCCATCGCCCGACGGCAGGGCAGGTGCTGCTGCACGGTCAGGACGTATCGGACCTGCCGCCCGAGCAACGACCGACCGGTATGGTCTTCCAGCAATACGCTCTCTTCCCGCACATGACGGTCGAGCGGAACGTGGGCTATGGGCTCTCGCTCCAGAAGCGGCCCAGATCCGAAATTCAGGACCGCGTGTCGGCCATGCTGGATCAGGTTGGGCTGTCGGGTCTGGGCGGGCGCAAACCGCATGAGCTTTCCGGCGGGCAGCAGCAGCGGGTTCAACTCGCCCGCGCGCTGGTGCTCGACCGGGATATCCTGCTGCTGGACGAGCCGCTGGCGGCGCTGGACGCGCAGCTTCGCAAGGATATGTGCCTGGAGTTAAAGCACCTTCAGGAGCAGGTCGGCGTCACCTTCATCCACGTGACCCACAATCAGGAGGAGGCGATGACGGTTGCCAACCGGATCGCCCTGATCGCCGATGGCAAGCTGGTGGAGCAGGGCACGGCACGGCAGATCTACGAGGCACCGCGGCGGCGGTTCACGGCATCCTTCGTCGGCGAGAACAACCTGATAGACGGGACTTTAGCCGAGGTCACCTCCGATACGGTCTCGGTCGAAACCGGCGCGGGGCGCATCTCGGTCCCCTGCGATACAGACGCTCAACCGGGCGCAAAAACCACGATCTCGGTCCGCTCAGAACTGGTGACGATCAGTCCCGAGGGCGGCAGCGGCCTCCCCGCCACCTATGTCGAGAGCGTCTATCTCGGCCTGACTACCTCGCACCGGGCCCGCCTTGCAGACGGAACGGAGGTCGTCAGCCGCACCGTCTCGGCACCCAGGCCCTTGCCAGAGGCTGGCGCGCCAGTCACGGTCTCCTGGCCCAAGGAACAAGCGCGCCTGCATATCGACTGACGGAGAGAACCCATGTGACGGAGAGAACCCATGGTTTGGCCGAACCCCCGTGTCCCCTATCGTATGGCGAACCGCGTCAAGCGGCTGGAGCCGCCTGAGGGAAAGCCGATCATCGTCAACCTTTGCATGAATGTGGAGTACTGGCCATTTGACCGTCCTATGCCGCGCGGCGTCTTGCCGCCGCCGCACGGGCAACAGATCCAGCCCCCGGACGTCCCGAACTACTCCTGGGTCGAGTACGGCATGCGCTGCGGGATGCCCCGGTTCATGGACATGTGCGCCCAGTGTGATCTACCGGTGTCGGCTCTGATGAATGCGCAGGTGGCCGACGTCTACCCCGACCTGATGGACGAGATCGCCAAGGCCGAGTGGGAACTCGTCGGCCATGGCTGGTTCCAGCAATCCATGAAGGCGGTGGATGATGAGCGCGCCACGATCAATAAGTGTCTCGACCGGTTGCAGGCCGTGGACGGGCAGCAGGTGCGCTCCTGGCTCGGGCCTGGGCTCGGCGAGACGGATGACACCATCGACATCCTCAAAGAGAACGGGATCGAGTTCCTCCACGACTGGGTCATCGATGATCTCCCCTTCTGGATCCGCACCAAGCACGGGCCGATGGTGGGGCTGCCTTACGCGCTGGAGCTGAACGATGTGCCCGTCTACGCCATCAAGGACCAGTCGACGGACGAGATCCTGAAACGGCTAGAGGCGACGCTGGCGATCTTCGAGCGTGAGACGGAGCAGAACCCCCGCGTGCTGACGTTCGGCCTGCACCCCCACGTGATCGCGGTGCCGCACATCGCCTACTACTTCGAGAAGGCGATCGATATTCTGATGGAGCATCCGAAGACGATCTTTATGACCTCACGTCAGATCGGCGACTGGTACATCGAAGCGGACGGAACCGGTGGCGCAGAGGTCGCAGAGTATACCGACCGCCTGCCGCCGCTGCCGGAATAGAACGATGCCGCGCCCCAGACCCTCCACCGCGCTAGACCATCTGGTTGTATTGGACCTCACTCGGGTCCGGGCGGGCCCGACCTGTTGCCGCGTGCTGGCGGATTTCGGTGCCAACGTCATCAAGATCGAGGCTCCCAAAGGCGTTGATCCCAACGCGGGCATGTCCGGCGCGCGCCACGGTTATGACATGCAGAACCTGCATCGCAACAAGCGCTCGCTGACGCTGAACCTGAAGAAACCCGAGGGGCTTGCGGCCTTCCGCCAGATGGTCGAGCAGGCGGACGTGGTGGTCGAGAACTTCCGCCCAGACGTGAAGACCCGGTTGGGGATCGACTATGAGGCGCTGGCGGCGATCAACCCCGGGATCATCCTCGCCTCGATCTCGGGCTTCGGCCAGACGGGGCCTTATGCGAAACGCGCGGGCTTCGACCAGATTGCGCAGGGCATGGGCGGGCACATGATGGTGACCGGGCATCCGGGGCAGGGTCCGATGCGCTCCGGCGTGGCCGTGGCGGATTCGACTGCGGGATACCATGCCGCGATTGGTGTGCTGGTGGCACTGACCGAGCGGGAGAAGTCCGGCAAAGGGCAATGGGTCCATTCCTCGCTGCTAGAGGCACAGATCGGGATCATGGACTTCCAGGCAGCGCGCTATCTGGTGGAGGGAGAGGCACCGCCGCAAGCGGGGAACGACCATCCCTATTCGACTCCAATGGGCGTGATCGCTACGCAGGATGGCTACATCAACCTTGGCGTCGGGGCGGAAGGTCAATGGCTGAGTCTCTGCACCGCGATCGGACGGGAGGACCTGACGGATCACCCGGATTTCGCCACCATGGAACTGCGCTTCGAGAACCGCCCGGCTTGCTGGGCGGCTCTCAAGCCGATCTTCGCCGCCCGCTCTACTGCGGAATGGATGAAGATCCTCGAGACGCATTCCGTTCCAGCAGGTCCGATTTACAACGTGGACGAAGTGTTCGAGGATCCGCAGGTTCAACACTCCGGCATTGTGCAGTGTGTCGATCACCACGCGAGAGGCGAGGTCAAGCTTATTGGGCAGCCCGTCACTTTGTCACGCACGCCTGCACGGCTGGAGACGGCGTCCCCGGATGCGGGGGAACACACGAACGAAGTTCTCGCCGAGTTTGGATTCTCGCCGGAGGAGATCTCAGGTCTGCGAGATGCTGACGCGATCTAAGGTCTTCCTGTGCAGTTCGAGTTCTGATCGCCCCCAACCGACGGGTCAGCTGACAACACCCTGTTCCAGAAGTCTCTCGATGGCTGCGTCGTCGTACCCGGACTCTTCCAAGATCGCGCGCGTGTGCTCGCCAATACAGGGCGCCGTTGCCTGATCTGAGCCCGATACCAGTCGCGCCAGTCCCGGGACATTCGGCATGGGCCATCGGGGCTCCGCGCCGGGCTGCTGAAGCCAAGTGACGGTCTCTGTGGCTGCGGTTTGTGGATGCTCCACGAACTCGCGATAGGTCTGGAGCTTCTCGTTCTGCACACCCGCATCCGTCAGCAGGGCCTGCCAATGCTCCGTCGTGTTGCTGGCAAAGAGCCTGCCCGCGGCATCCAGCAGCAGTTCGGCATGGTCCCGGCGTCCACCATTAGTCGCGAACCGCGGATCGGTGAGGAAGTCGGTCCAGCCCACCGCCTTGCAGAACCGTTCAAACTCCCGATCGCGGACGATGATCATCATTAGCCAGCCATCCTGGGTCTCGAACGCCCCCGAAGGTGCTGACGCCACGCGGTAGGGGCCTTCGAGGTATCCGTCCATAACGCGTACCGACTGGATGGCCGCTGCCCCCTCCATCAGGCTGGCGTCGATCTTGCGGCCCCTCCCAGTGTCACGGGCCGCAAACAGCGCCGCCGCCACTGCTTGCTGCGCATAGAGCGCTGTTGCCATGTCGATCATCACCAGCGGAGTACGGTGAGGGAGGCCGTCATTGCCCAAGTTCTCGGACATGAAGCCGGTGAAGGCCTGGAGCAACGGATCCATGGCAGGGCGTTCCCGCATCGGTCCCCTCTGCCCGAAGCCGGAGATCGAGACATAGATCAGATTCGGGTTCAGCTTGCTCAGCCGGTCATAGGAATAGCCAAGCCTGTCCGTGACTCCGGGGCGGAAACCTTCAATGAACACGTCGGACTCGGCGATCATGCGGTCCATGACCTCCTGGCTGCCAGGCGCCTTCAGATCCATCACGATACTACGTTTGCCCAGATTGGCCGTGACGGAGAACGCCGTATAGTCCCCATATTCCTGACCGATGCTGCGCGCCCAGTCGCCCTCCGCCGGTTCGACCTTGATCACGTCGGCCCCGTGCTGCGCCAACAGCATCCCGCAATAGGGGCCAGCCACGCCTTGCGACATATCGACGACGCGGATCCCTTCGTATGGTTTCTCGAAGCTCATCCTTCCATCCCCCTGGTGTCGTTCAGGCGTCAAGCAGCGCGCGCCCGATGATCTCCTTCATGATCTCCGAGGAGCCGCCTGCGATCCGCGCCATCCGGTTGTCGGCCCAGGCGCGCGCGATCGGCGTCTCCCACATATATCCCATACCGCCGTGGAGCTGGAGGCAGTCGTCCAACACCTCGCACATGATTTCGGTGGACATCAGCTTCGCCATGGCTGCGTCATCGGCGGTGAGCGCGCCATCGAGATGTAGTTCGATGCAGCGGTCGATGAATGCGCGGAGCATGACCGCGCGAGACTTTACCTCAGCCAGTTTGAAGCGGGTGTTCTGGAAGCCCGCGATGGGCCGCCCAAAGGCTTCCCGGTCCTGGGTGTAGTGCAGTGTCCACTCCAGCGCCTCCTCGACCACCGATACCGACCTCAACGCGA
>JBCDID010000097.1:0-9948 GCA_038749355.1 Pseudomonadota bacterium
CAAGAGCACAGCTATGAAATTCCATCTTGCCATCAACCTTGAGCGCATGTCCCCCGACGAGGACATGGCCGCCATCCAGCGCCACACCATCGACATGGTGCAAATGGCCGACGACGCAGGCTTCGAGACCGCCTGGGCCGCCGAGCACCACGCGCTCGAGATGACCATCGCGCCCAACCCGTTCCAGATCTTGACCTGGTGGGCGGGTGCGACCGACAAAATTCGCCTCGGTACCGGGGTCGTGAACGCCGCCTACTGGCATCCCATTGATCTGGCCGGGGAGGCGGCCTTCCTCGATCTAATCTCCGGCGGGCGGCTGGAATTCGGTATTGGATCAGGCGCTTACCAACGTGAGTTCGACCGGATGCGGCCGGGTGTCCAGCAGACGGACGGCTGGCGCTACCTGCAGGAGATGTTGCCCGTGGTCCGCGCGCTCTGGCAGGGCGACGTGGAGCACGAGGGCGAGCACTGGCAGTTCCCGACGGCCACCTCCTGCCCCAAACCCGTCCAGCCGGAAGTGCCTGTCTGGGTCGCTGCCCGCGCCCCCATCACGTTCGACTATGGGGTGAAGGAGGACTGCAACCTGATGTCCTGGCCGTTGACCTTGCCCATGTCGGAGCTGGAGGCTTATCGGGATCGCCTCGCCGTGGCCAAGACCAATCACCGCCCTGACTGGAACCGCAAGTGGGCCGTGATGCGGCATACGGGCGTCTACGACAACGAGGATGACCGGCAGGCGACCCTAGGCGCGATCCGTGGCGTGCTCGGCCAGTTCGGCAACCTGATGATGAAGAAAGGCGACGTGCGCAACGGCTTCCCCGACCGCGTGCCGTTCGAGGAGCTTGAGGGCAATGTCCGTGTCGATCCGGAGATGTTGGAGGCGAACCTCATGTTCGGCAACCCTGATCAGGTGATCGACAAGATGCAGCGCCATCGGGATGTCGGCACGGACGCCTTCATCTACTACGCCTCCATGGGTCTGGATCTTGAGCGCCAGAAGCGGTCGTTCAAGCTGTTTTGCGACGAAGTCGCGCCGGCCTTCGTCTGAGGAGGCCGCGATGACAGTCGAGATCCGTCGCACCCTGTCCCATGTCGAAACCACGTTTCGGGATGGCGGGCTGGAGACCGGGACCCCGATGAAACTGATCGCGGCGACGGCCGTGATCACCAATCCCTGGGCGGGGCGCGGGTTCGTCGAGGACCTGCGCCCTGAAGTGAAGGAGGTGGCGCCCGTGCTCGGGCGCACCCTCGTGGACATGGTGCTGGAGGCAGCCGGTGGGGGCGAGGCTGTCGAGGGTTATGGCAAGTTCGCCTGTGCTGGTACCGGTGGCGAGCTGGAGCACGCCGCCGCCATCATCCACTACGTGCCCTTCGGCAACATCTACCGCGAGGCCGTGGGCGCGAAGACCTATCTCGCCTTCAACAACTTCCGCGCGGGGCCCGGTGCGCCGATCATGATCCCGCTGATGGACAAGCATGATGGTGGGCGGCGCTCGCACTACCAATCGGTACATCTGAATATCCCGGACGCGCCTGCGCCGGATGAGATGATTGTGGCCCTGGGTGCGTCCGTGGGCGGGCGTCCGCACTCGCGCTCGGGGGATCGCTATCAGGACCTCGCCGAGATGGGCGGCGATGTCGACAACCCGGCGGGCGTCTGATGCACTCGCCGGACGGGACCGAGTATGAGCTGACGGGGCCGGAGGAGGCTCCGGTGATCGCGCTCATCCATGGGCTCGGGCTCACGCGGGCGACCTGGGACGGGATGCTGCCTGCCTTGGCTTCGGAGTACCGTGTCCTGACCTATGACCTTGTGGGCCATGGTCAGAGCGCCCTGCCCCGTGAGACGCCTTCGCTGACGGTGTTCTCCGAACAGCTCGTGGCATTGATGGATCATCTGGAAATCCCGACCGTCGCGGCGGTTGGGTTCTCGCTCGGCGGGATGATCAATCGACGGTTGGCGATGGACCATCCGACGCGGGTATGGGCGCTTGGGATTCTGAACTCGCCTCATGAACGCGGTGACGAACAGCAGGCTCTCGTTGAGCAGCGCGCAAAGGACACGACCGCGGGCGGTGCGGCCGCGACCATCGAGGCGACGCTGGCCCGCTGGTTCACGCCGGGCTTTATTGCTGCGCATCCTGAGGCCGTGAATAAAGTGCGCCAGGGTGTGCTCGCCAACGACCCTGATGCCTACGCCGCATGTCGCTGGGTTCTGGCCCATGGTGTGCGCGAGCTGATTCGTCCGGATCCGCCGATCACAACCCCGAGCCTCGTGACGACATGCGAGAACGACACAGGGTCTACGCCTGCAATGTCCGTCGCCATTGCATCCGAGATCGCGGACGCGACCTACGAGATTGTTCCAGACCTGCAACACATGGGACTTGTTGAAAGGCCCGACCTCTTTGCTGCACCTCTGCTGGCGTTTCTGAACGGGATCAGACGTTGAGCAGCAGGTGTTCGCGCTCCCACGGGCTGATCACCTGCATGAACTCTTCGAACTCGTGTTGCTTGACGGCGGAGAACAGGCGGCAGAAGCGTTTGCCGAGAACTTCCTGCAGGTCCTGAGCGGCGTTCAACTCCTCCAGCCCTTCCAGCAGGCCGTAGGGTAATTCACGCGGACGATCATAGCTGTCGGATTTGACCTCGTCCCGCGGCGTGGTCTTGTTCACCATGCCGAGATAGCCACAGGCGAGCGTCGCGGCGATGGCCAGATAGGGGTTGGCGTCCGCGCCGACGACGCGGTTCTCGACCCGACGCGCGGCAGGTGGGGCAATGGGCACGCGCAAACCGGTCGTGCGGTTGTCCTGCCCCCAGTCGAGGTTGATCGGTGCTGTCAGGTGCGGCACCAACCGCCGGTAGGAGTTCACATAAGGTGCAACCAACGGCGTGGCCGCCCTGAACCAAGTCTGCTGGCCGCCGATGAAGTGATAGAAGGCTTCGGTGGCCTCGCCTGCCTCGTCCGAGAAGATGTTCTCCCCGGTCTCCGCCGACACGACAGATTGGTGAATGTGCATCGCCGAACCCGGCTGGCTTGCCATTGGCTTCGCCATGAAAGTCGCGTAGCAGCCGCAACGCAGCGCCGCCTCCCGGATGGTGCGTTTGAAGAGGAACACCCTGTCGGCAAGCTCCAGCGGCGGTCCGTGCAGCAGGTTGATCTCCAATTGCGCCGCACCCGCCTCCTGAATGACGGTGTCGATCTCGAGGCCCTGCGCCTCGGCATAGTCGTAGATATGCTCGATGACCCGGTCATATTCGTCGGTCGCGGCAATCGAATAGGCCTGCGACTTCGCGCCTACGCGTCCCGAGCGCCCGACAGGCGGCTCCAGCGGATAGTCGGGATCAGTGTTTGGCTTGGTGAGGTAGAATTCGAGCTCTGGCGCCACGACCGGCCGCCAGCCCTGTTTCTCGTAGAGCGCGATCACCCGGCGCAACACTGAACGGGGCGCGAACTCGATCAACCGCCCACGCCGGTCGCAGACATCGTGGATGACCTGCACTGAAGGGTCCGTTGCCCAGGGCACGGAACGCGTGGTGGGCAGGTCCGGCCGCAGCATCAGATCCGCATCCGTGTCGTAGGCGCGGAAGTTCTCGATATCCGGGTACCCGCCGGTGATGGTCAGGAAGAACAACGAGGTCGGCAGGTAAATCGGCGAGAATGCGGTGAACTTGGAGGTCGGCATGACCTTGCCACGCCCGACGCCTGCAAAGTCAGGCGTCACGCACTCAACCTCGTCGACCCGGTTGTCGCGGAGCCACGTTGTCAGCTCCTCGCGTTCGGTGATTTCGACTTCAGGCGACAGGTGGAGGGAGATTTCCGGGGTGGCGGGACCGCGGGAATAGTCGCCCATCTCGGGGCTGTCAGACATCGGTTACTCCTGGACTACCCGCCATGGTGACCTGATTGGCCGGGACGGGCTCACCGGTTTCCATACCGCCTGCGACCCGCTGCTGGCAATGATCGGCCAGCGCCTTGCGGTCCGTGAAGTCGGAGGCGGGAACAGCCGGGTGGAAGATGACTTCCACGAGACCGCCCGAGGAGCGAGTGACCACGTCCCAGATGTGCCCCTCAAAGCTCATATCCCCCCACCAGCCATAGAAGTTGTCAGGCAAGCCCAGTTCCACGTTCGGTGTGTAGCGCACGGTCACGGGCTGGATGAGGATATCGGTGCCCTGCCCGTCTTCGAAGAAGGCTGAGAAGAGCGAGCTTTTGAACGGCAGCACGCGAAGGCCGTCGGTGGATGTGCCTTCGGGGAAGAAGCAGAGCGTTTGATCGGCGGCGATGCGTTCCCGCAAGATCGCCTCCTGCGCCTTGGCCTGCGAGCGGCGGCGTTCGATGAAGACAGTGCCGGTGATGCGGGTGATGAAGCCCACACCCGGCCAGTTGGCAACCTCGGCCTTGGACACGAAGTAGATCAGCCGTGTGGCTCTAAGTGCCAGAATATCGAGCCAGGACGAGTGGTTGGCGACCAGCGCCCCGTGATGCACCGGCTTGCCGGTGACCCTGAGCTTCACACCCGCGCACCAAAGGCAGGCCCGCGACCAGAACCGTGCCACACCGAAGTGGAACACGACCCAGCGGCCCAGCAGCCCACGAAGACCACGCCCGATCAGGAAGATCGAGACGCAGACAGCCGTCAACGAGATGAGCAACCCGATGCGGACGCCACCGAGGATCTTGCCCAGCCGCGTCGGGGTCTCAAGCTCCGGCGGGTTCGCGAGGTTCCACGTGTTCATGGTGCTCCTGCTCTCGGTGCTCCTCTGTGTGCGCCTCCGGCTCGATCAACCCAGGATCCGGTCGACCGAGCCCCCCCGCTTTCGCGAGTAGAACTTTCGATAGCGCTGCACCATCCGGGAGGTATCCATGAGTAGGCAGACATCGACCGTGTTGAATTCATGGTCAACATAGGCACCGTCACCGACAAAACCACCCAGACGGATATAGGCTTTGATGAGCGCGGGAATCTGGCGCATGGCCTCGATCTTATCCACCTGATCCGCAGGCAGGATGGCCATGGGCTCGTAGTGACCGTCGATCGTGCGTACCCGCAGATCTTCTGGCGCGAGGTGGTTGTGGTGTAGATAGCTTAGCGCTTGCGCAAGCGGCTTCGGGTCGTTGCCGTGAAAGCTCGCGACCCCGAACATGATAGATATGTCGTGCTCGGCGACGTACTCGCCGAGACCGGTCCAAAGCAGGTGCATCCCTGCCCCGCCGCGATGTTCAAGATCCACGCAGGAACGGCCCAGTTCGACCGTGTTGCGGGGATAGTCCATCAGGAGTGAGAGATCGTATTCGTTCTGTCCGTAGAACCCGATGCCCTCGCGCGCGACCGAGCCGCGCATCAGGCGATAGACGCCGACCACACCTTCCTCGACATCCGGGTTCTCGGTTTCGTTGTCGACCAGCAGCAGATGGTCAAAATGGGGATCGAACTGGTCTCGTTCACGACGGTTCGCCGCGTCCTCCGGGGCAGTCGTCGCGCCCATCTCCTCGACGAAAACCCGGTAGCGCAACCGCTGGGCAGCGGCGACATCGGCCTCGCTTTCCGCCAGCCGGACAGTGAACCGGCCCGCTTCGATACGCATGCCCCGAGATCCCCTGATAACTCCCTCGCTGCCGTGCTCGAGGCCCGGCCAGCTTGCGCGCGGACACTATGTGCAAAGGCAGAGGCGCGCAAGCGCTACCGGGGTCGGGTTGTCATCAATTTGTTAACCCTTTCCTGGCGTAAAAGAGTTAAGGAAATCAAAGGTGATCGGGCGAAACCAGCTCCAGGTCGACCCCGGTGCCGACAAGAACCATCTTGCCGCGATGCTCGAAATTGACTGTAACCTTGTCGCCTATGATCGATTGCACCTGGCCCAGGCCCCAATCGGGACTGGAAGGCATGCGTACAAGGGCGCCGACTTCGAACGTGTAGAACATGGCGGAGACATAGACCGCCGACACCGAAAGTACCAGACGAATGCAGACCAAACAGCTCCATTCCTTTGACCTGGCCAGTGCGATCTCATCGCGCATCTGCCACGATCTCGTCAGCCCCGTGGGCGCGATCGTCAATGGAGTGGATCTCGTGCGAGAGATAGGGGCCGCGGGGCTGGACGACGAAATGGCCATGATCGGTCAAAGCGCGAGCCGGGCTTCCGGGCTCCTGCAGTTCTACCGCCTGGCCTTCGGAGCGGCACCCGATGATGCGCAACCGATCGGGCGGGCCATCCTGCGCGACCACGCAGAGAGCGTGATCAACTGGCAGCGCATCTCGCTGAGCTGGGATCAGGATGACGGGCCGCCGCTGAGCCGGGCGGAGGCAAAGCTTCTGTCGCTGCTGTTGCTCTGCGCGCGGGGGGTGACAGGAATGTCAGGCGTAATCGAGGTGGGCCTGGAGCGTGATGCAACCTTCCCGCTGCACATCACAGTGGCAAGCGCGGGCACGCCTGAGACGGACGAACGTCTGGCAATCCTGTCTGGCGAAGAGGCTACGCCGGATCCGAATGCCCGTCAGGTCGAATATGTACTGGCCCACGGAACCGCACAGGCGATCGACATCCGTCTGCACACCGCCCGCGCTGCTGATCGCATCACGCTTATGGCAGCCAATGTCGCGAACCTATAGCGGGACCAGAGCGTCTCTGTAGGTCTGCTGACGCGCCTGGTAGCTCTTCGCGGCCATCCGGAAGTCCGCAATCGCCTCGTCATCGAGGCTCCGGATCACCTTGCCTGGCTGTCCCATGACCAGAGACCGATCCGGGATCTCCTTGCCCTCGGTGATCAGGGCATTCGCGCCGATGACACAGTCCTTGCCGATCTTCGCGCCGTTCAGGACAACGGCACCCATGCCGACCAATGTGCCGTCCCCGATGGTACATCCGTGCAGCAACGCCATATGCCCGACCGTCACGTCCTCGCCGAGAGTGAGCGGAAAGCCCGGGTCCACATGGAAGACACAGCCATCTTGCACGTTCGAGCCGCGCCCCAATCGGATCGGCTCATTGTCCGCGCGCAGGACGGCGTTGAACCAGATGCTAACATCCTGCTCCACGATGACCTGCCCTATGACCTGCGCGCCGGGCGCAATGTAGTGCTGGTCAGCTGGCGGGAGTTCGGGTTTGAGGTCCCCGAGTGCGTAGATGGGCATGGCTACCTGTCCTTGAATTCGCGGTCGAGGCTGTCGACGAAGCTCCGCGTCCTAGGCTGTCGTTTCAGTCTGAGACGTTCTGCCCCGACAATTGTGCCGATCTGAGCGTAGCAGGCGTCGAGATCGTCGTTCACCAGAACGTAATCGTATTCTGCCCAGTGGGAAATCTCGGACATCGCCTGATCCATGCGCCGGGCAATGACATCGGGTGCATCCTTTGCCCTCGAAATTAACCTTTGCTGCAGTTCGGCGATCGATGGCGGCAGGATGAAAATCGAGACCACCGCGGTGCCCAATGCTGACAGACGAAGCTGCTGAGCACCCTGCCAGTCCACGTCGAAGAGCACATCGCGACCTCCGCCGATAGCCTCTTCCACGGGAGCTTTGGGCGTTCCGTAGAGGTTCCCGAAAACCTCCGCATACTCCAGGAGGTCGTCGTCGGCGATCATGCGCTCGAAGCTCGGCCGATCCAGAAAAAAGTAGTGTTTTCCGTGCTCTTCGCCTTCGCGTGCAGGTCGGGTCGTTGCTGAAATCGACAGCTCGAAGGCATCATCCTCGGCCAGCAGCCGCCGCGTCAACGTGGATTTCCCAGCCCCTGAGGGCGATGAGATCACCAACAGCAATCCATTGCGTTCGCCTGTCTTCATGCTCCCCGTCCAGCAGTCCTGCCTGGCACATTTTGCCGTGCTTCTATCCCTCTTCTAAACACGGCTGGCAACCATAGTTGTTAACACAGTGACTTGTGCGGATATGTACAATCTCGGGGAGAATCACGGATCAGATACAGTTGTTGGCACGCTCTTTGCTGAGTTCCTGATTGCCTGGACCGGGCAGCCCGCCATAGCGGCGGTCGATGAAAACTGTTATTGAAGGGTAAATGGGATGGACCGCGACGACTTTCTGCCGGAAGACTATGTCAAACTCGATGCGTATCGTCTGAATCGAAGCAACGAAATGATCCACCAAGAGCTGCGTGCCCTTTACAATTACTGGAATACGCTTCGGGCCGGACGCAAGACGCCCCTGCGTTCGGACATTGACCCCCGGGATATGGAATGCGACGCGCGCAACCTGTTCATCCTGGAGAACCTGGGCCGCGGTAACATCCGCTTCCGTCTCGCAGGTACGGCCATGGTCGAGGCGTTCGGCATGGAACTGCGCGGCATGAACGCCCGGGCCATCATGTCCACGGCCTCGCGTGAAAGCTTCACGGCGCTGATCTCGGAAGTTCTTGAGGATCCGGGCGTAGGATACGCCCGTCTGCGCGATGCCTCCGACGAAGACGCTGTTTGGGAAGTCAATCTGCTGCCGCTGCGCAGTGACTTCGGCATGATCGACCGTGTCATCGGCTGTCTCCATCCGCTAAGCCGGCCCAAGACCCGCCGGGCTGGCACACCGCTGCGCTTCCGGATCGAGAACATGAGCGTTGACCCGATCAACGCGACCGTCCGGGAACTTTCGGCACCCAAGCCGATCGAGACCTATGCGCCTGCGCCGACCAGCACCGTCGCCCGCGAGTTCACCGAGGCCCCGCGCCAGTTCGAACTCAAGGCGATCGAGGGCGGATTGGATGAGATCACCGAATCGGCGGATCGCCCGGCGCCGACGCGCGGCCACCTGCGGTTGGTCGAGGATTGATCCGAGCCCGTTGAGCGGGGCGGGTTAGTCCCCGCTCTGCCCTTGCGCGGCACGGTCGATGAACCCGGTCAGGTCGCCGTAGCCCGTGTGTCTCTTCTCATATGCCAATCCAAGGCGCGTGGCAGCTTCGCGCGCCTTGGCCTCGACGGCCGGATTGTCCGTCTGAGCCAGATATACGATCTTGGTGTAGTTCCCGAAGATCATCGGGATAAGCTCCGGGTGCCGATCGAGCCCCATTCCCTTCCACATCAACGTATCGAACTGTTTGGCGAGGAAGTCGGTCAGGTAGAAGGCACTGATCTCGCCCGCATCGGCCGCTTCGGCAAAAGCGCCATTGCCTTCGAAGAAGCTGTAGCAATGCGGCCCCTCGATTCTCGAAACGCCTTCCTCCTCGCAGACCGTGTCCAGCAAACCGCCAGTGCCGCAATCGGCGTAGACGACGTGGATCTGCGCGTACCCTTCTTTGCGGGCCTCGTGGATGCGCGCACGCACGGCTCCCGGGATCAGGTCCGGGTGATTGTGCAGTTTGGCCGGAAGGCAGGTGAGATCCAGATGATCCCAGCCGTTCAGGTCGCGGATGGCCAGAATCTCGCGGGCCAGCGCGCCGCACGCCAGCAGCAGCACCCGCCCCGGTCTTGCGGCTTCGCTGGCCTCCAGACCCGCGTCAGTGAGAGTCTCGTCATCGACGGATCTTAAGTCGCGATTGCGCGCCCCTTCTGCCGTGGCCCGCAATCCATCGTCCACACGCCCCCAGCCTGGCGAGGCCGTGGCAGCGCTCCTGCCGGATCTGCGCCTAGCCCGCCGCAAGCTGGTTGTGCTTGCGCGCCATGAATTCCTTTGCGGTTTCAACGGCCACAGCGGCATCCCGGCAATAGGCATCGGCCCCGATCGCTTTGCCGAACTCCTCGTTCAGCGGCGCGCCACCGACCAACACCACATAATCGTCGCGGATGCCTTTCTCCTTCATCGCATCGATCACGACCTTCATATAAGGCATCGTGGTTGTCAGCAACGCGGACATGCCGACGATGTCGGGGCTATGCTCTTCCATCGCCTCCAGGTAGTTCTCGACCGGGTTGTTGATGCCGATATTGTGGACGTCGAAACCGGCGCCCTCCATCATCATCGCCACGAGGTTCTTGCCGATGTCGTGGATGTCGCCCTTCACGGTGCC
>JBCDID010000098.1:0-9833 GCA_038749355.1 Pseudomonadota bacterium
CGCCCGTCCTCGGCCACGTCGAACATGCGGATATTGGCCTGATCAGTGTCGTTGACCCACATCCAGCGCTCGCAGGGTGAGAACATGAGCCCGTTGGGCTGGGAGAACATGTAGCGATCCGAGACCAGTTCCGGCTCGTCGCCCGGACGGTGGTTCGGCGGCAGCCGGTAGACGCCCTGAAACCCCTGTTCAAGGGGCCGGGGCACACCGAAATGCTCCATCCGCCCATAGGTGGGATCGGTGAAGTAGACGGCCCCGTCCGAGCGCACGCAGATGTCGTTGGGCGAGTTCAGCTCGCGCCCCTCGAAATGGCTGGTCAGCACCTCGCGGGTGCCATCGGGCCGGAACCGGGTGACTGAGGACGTCGCATGCTCGCAGACCAGCAGGTTCAGGTCCGCATCATAGGTCATGCCGTTGCCTTTGTGGGAGGGGCGCATGATCTCCTCGACCCCCTGACCGGGTGTCCACCGTCTGCGCACATCGCCCGGCATGTCCGAGAAGATCAGGTTGCCGTCATGGGGATGCCACAGAGGCCCTTCGGTAAACATGAAACCGGTGCCCAGCTGGTCTACCGGCGCCCCCGCGTCGACAACCTCGGCGAACCGACCGTCAACCGCCTTGTGTAGCATGGCCCCGCCTCCTTCTCACGCCCTCTTCATCTTGCCGAAAATACCTCGAGAGCTCGAGAGCAGAGCTCTCGACTGGGCCCGCAGGGCCCATCATGCCGGGAACCAGTTGCGCGCGGGCAGGGTCTCGACCACGGGGCCGGGGCAGGTCATGCCCAGCCGCCCGACCACCTGGCCATTGGCGATCTTCGCCCCCCGGTCATGCACCGGCAGAAGGTAGGTGAAGTTGTTCATCAGCTTCTTGATCTGCGCCTTCTCGTTGCGCTTGGACCCGGCATGGTTCCCTGTGACCTGCGGCTCCATGTAGTTGTTCACGCGGACATGGTTCACGATCTGATCGTTGAAGTCGTAGATCACGTCGCCGCAAATGCAGGCGAGCCCCTCGGCAGTGTCGACGATCACGTTCATCGACCCCTCGGTGTGGGCATAAGCCGGCTCGCACCAGACACCCGGGATGATATCCTCGGCGCCGGTGATCTCGAGGTCGAGGAACCGCATGGCCTCAGGCTCGTAGATCCTCTCGACCAGGTGCATGATGTCGGGCTTGGGGTATTGCGGGTACATGATGCCGGAGACAGAGAATTCCATCTCGCGCCGATTGATCACGACCGTCGTGTTCATGGGGAAATGATCGTCCTTGCCCGCATGGTCGATATGCAGGTGGGTGTGCAGGATGTAGCGGACATCGCCCAGCTTCACCCCGTGCTTGGCCAGTTGCTGCTCGATCATGTTGTCATGGTACTGGTAGCCGCGCATGCCCAGCGTCTCCATGATCGCGTTCTCGCGATAGCCCGTATCGACCAGCACCGGGTATTCACCACCAAGGATCAGGAACCCGAACGTATGGACGCGGCGCGATCGCCCGCAATTGTGGCCCAGCACCAGGAAGCTGTTCTCCAGCTCGATATCGCCATAGTCCAGCGTGTGAATGGTCAGCGCCATATGTCCCTCCCTCAGATGCGGTAGACCCGCGCGGCTGTGTCATTGAAAATGGCCTGACGGTCCGCGTCAGGCAGGTTTGCGGTTGCCTGTTGGTAGGCGTTGAAAAGGTCCGAATAGCTGGTCCAGATCTTCTCAATCGGGAAGTTGGACCCGAAAAGGCAGCGGTCCGCGCCGAACAGCCTCAGCGTGATCTCGGTGACTTTGGCGATGTGGTCCGCGTCGTTCGCGTGGAGGAAGGTCCCCAGCCCCGAGAGCTTAGCGACCACGTTCGGACATGCGGCCAGCGCCTTCATGCCTTTGTGCCAGGCGGCCCTTTGTGCCAGGCGGCCCAACCCTCCTTGGACGTGTCCTCCAACATGCCCGCGTGCTGCAGGATGAAAGTCACATCCGGGCAGGCTGCGGCCAGTTTTGTAGCCCCCACCATCTGCGGTGCGAAAACCTGAAGGTCGAAGGCCCAGCCATAGTCCGAGAGATACCCGATATTGCGCTGAACGTTCGCATCCCCGCAAAGGCCCGGTTGGGTGGCAAAGCGGTAGAGCGGCTCCTCATGCCAGTGGAACTGCTGCCGGATGCCCCGGACCAACGGGAATGCAGCCAGCTTATCCATCGCCGGGCGGGCGTCTGCCACAGTCATGTCGGCATAGGCGACGATCCCATGCGGCCAACCCGTCTCGTCAGCTACGTTCTGGACCCATGCCGCCTCGTCCGCGGCCCAGTTCGGCGCCCAGTTTGCCTGAACATAGACTGACTTCTCAACGCCCGTCCCCGCGAGGTCTTCGCGAAACTCGCAGATCAGGTAGTCCCGCTTGATCGGCGCATAAGGCCCGAAGATCCGAAGTTGTTCCGGGCCCAGCAACCAGGGCAGATCCACCTGCCGCCAGATATGGTGGTGCGCGTCGATCATGCGGCACCCCTGAAATCCGGGCGGGCCATGGACAGCAGATGCGCGCAGATCGCCTGAGTTGTAGCCCCGTCCCCGAGGTGGTCGAGATGGGGCAGGATCGCCCGCATGGCTTCCGTCTGTGGTAGGCCCTCCACCGCAAGCGGCGAAAGCCAGTCCACCCGCCAAGCCATGCGCGCGAGTTTTTGCGTCGCGGCGATCAGCGTTCCCGGCTCGCCGCGCTCCAGCCCGTCCGAGAGCACCACCACCGCTGCCCCACGCGCAAACCCGGCATAGCGGGGCACGGAGAGGAAGGCCGTCAGCGCCTCCCCGATCCGCGTGCCCCCATCGATATCTGCAATCAGACCCGAGGCGCGTTCCAGCGCCCGCCCAGGGTTCTGTAGCTTGAGCGCAGGCGTCACGCGCGTCAGACGCGTGCCGAGGGTGAACACCTCCAACCGCTCGGCCACTCGGGCCAGCGTGTGTCCCAGCCGCAAGGCGCTCTCTGTGCGCTCTGCCATGGACCCGGAGACATCGATCAAGAGCACGATCCGGCGCTGTCGCCATTGCCTCTGCCGCATTGGCAATGTCAGCACTTCGCCGTCCCGGCGCGCGGCTTCACGCAGCGCCCTTCGCATGTCCAGCGCGCGTCCATCGCGGGCAGGCTGGAACCGGCGGGACCTTCGGCGGGGCAGGCGGGCGGGTCCGTGCCGTCTCAGCCGTGCCAGCGCCTCCTCGGGGCGGTCGACCAAAGACCGATGCCCCAGACGCTCGGTGGCGGTTGCCTCTTCTCCGGGCTCGTCATCGGTCGGCTCATCAGGGACTTCCTCCGTCTCTCCGGTTCCCTCGTGGGCTTCGACCTCCTCGTCATCACCGGGCACGGCATCGGGCAGGGCGGCGCCGAGGAAATGCGCATCGAAGAGCGCATCGAAATCGCCGCGCCTGTCCTGCGGGATCGCCAGCATCGCGACCGCCGCGCGGCGGACGTCGTGGATTGAGCCAGGTCCAAGCAGCCCCACCGCCTCGACAAAGCCCATGGTCTGATCGGGCGAGACCGCGAACCCGTTGGCTCTCAGCAGGGTCGGGAAGGTGACGAAAAGTTCTGCGCCTGCGGGAACCATCACGCGGCCTCCCCCGGAAGAACCTCGGCCAGGCGCGGGGCCATGTAGGCCAGATCCTCCTGATCCTTCAGCGCCACGCCAATAGAGCGGCGGAAGGCTTCGGGCCAAGGCGTACCTTGGGACGCCAGCAGGGTCGCGGCCTCCGCCCACTCGACCGTCTCGGCCACGCCCGGAGGTTTGGCCAGAGGCTCCGCCCGAAGCAGGCCCACAGACGCCACCACCGCATCCGCCGTCGCCCGCACAACGGAGGACGCACGCGTCATGACGATCTCGGCTTCCAAGCCGGGGTCCGGATAGTCGATCCAGTGGTAGACGCAGCGGCGGCGCAGCGCCTCGTGCAGGTCGCGGGTCCGGTTCGAGGTCAGCACGACCACGGGTGGGGTCGCGGCGCGGACTGTGCCAGTCTCGGGGATCGAGATGGTGAAGTCGGACAGGAATTCGAGCAGGAAGGCCTCGAACTCGGCGTCGGCGCGGTCGACTTCGTCGATCAGTAGCAGTGTGCCGGACGGGTCGCGTAAAGCCTCCAACAAGGGCCGCGCCAGCAGGAACTGGTCACCATAGATGTTGACCGGATCGTCGCCTGCCTGGCGGATCGCGAGCATCTGCCGGGGGTAGTTCCACTCGTAGAGCGCCGCTGCGGCGTCGATCCCCTCGTAGCATTGCAGGCGGATCACTTGGCGGGTGAGCACCGCGCCCAGCGCCTTCGCGGCCTCCGTCTTGCCCACCCCCGGTGCACCTTCCAGCAGCAGGGGCTTGCCGAGGGCGAGCGCCAGATAGGCCGCGGTCGACAACCCCTCATCCGCCAGGTACTGCGCCGCGCTCAACGCATCTCGCAGTCCCACGGGCGAGGAGATCCCGCCGATATTGGCCTTCACTGCCATCCAGCACCTCCGGTTGGGGCGCCGCGCGCGGGCGGTTGGGCAGGCGCGCCATTGGCTACCCTCTCGGCGTTGGATGGGAGCGCGCGGCGCATCAGCGCCTCCCCTGCGGGCGTGCGCCGCCATTGGCCCGGAGGCCGCGCAGGACCTTTTCAGGCGTGATCGGCAACTGGTCGCAGCGTACGCCCACCGCATTGTAGATCGCGTTCGCAACGGCGGGCAGGACCGGGTTGGCGCACATCTCACCGGGGCCTTTGCCGCCATAGGGCGCATCGGGTGCTGGGCGTTCGAGGATCGAGATATGGTGCGGTGCTGCATCCCCCGGCCCGGCTTGAAGGTAGTGGTTGAAGTCCTCCGGCCCGTGGGTGCGGTCGGGATAGTAGGGCTCGGTGGTCTCGTAGAGCGCGTGGGAGACCCCCATCCAGGCGCCACCGATCAGTTGCTGCTCCACCAGCTTGGGATTGAGCGCGCGCCCGACCTCGTAGGCCGAGTTGATATGGGTGACTTCGACCTCGCCGGTCTCGTCGTCCACGGTCAGGTCCACGATCAGGGCGGCGTGGGCGAAGCAGGACACAGGCGTCATATCGCCGGTCTCGGCATCGACCCCGGAGAGCGGCACAAGGAAGATGCCCCGCCCCGCGAGCGTGCGGCCCTGGCGGAATTGTGCTGCCTCGGCGGTCTCCTCGACGGTGATGGACCGTGACGGTGCACCCTTCACATGGATGTTGCCGCGCCCGTCGGTGGTCAGGTCCGACGCGTTGACCTCCAGTTCCTCGGCTGCGGCCTCCAGCATCTGGGTACGAGCCTCCGCCGAAGCCCGGATCACGGCGTTCCCCATGCGGTGCGTGCCGCGCGAGGCAAAGGAGCCCATGTCGTGGGGGCCTGTGTCGGAGTCCGCCGTGTCCACGTAGACGTCCTCGATGGGCACGCCGAGGGCCTCGGCCGCGATCTGCCGGGTGACGGACTTCATGCCCTGCCCGAGGTCGATGGCCGAGAGCGCGACCTTGAACTTACCGTCCGGCGTGGCGTGAACGAGCGCCTGGGATGGGTCGCCGCCAAGGTTCATCCCGATCGGATAGTTGATGCAGGCGAAGCCGCGTCCGATATGCAGGGTCATCGCCGCCCCCTTGGCCCGGAGAGGAACCGCGAGACGCCCGGGCGGCGTGGCTGTCGTGCACTGTCTGCGGGTGGTGGCGCGGGCTGAGGCGGTTCCGCCGGGGGCCGCGCGCTCCCTGGTGACGTTGGCGTGGTGTCTGGCGGTGCACTTGCCCACCCACCCGCGCGCGGCCCCTGGTTGGCTGCCGGAGTCCCGGGGCGGGCAGCGGCGGGCAGGCTGGGGCCACTTGATGATGTGACTTCTGAGCTTCTGGCCTGCGTCCGTGGGGGCTCTGCCCGTCGCCCCGGGTCGCTCGAACCAAATGGCGCCACAGGGGGCGCCCCCCCGAGGTACTTTTGGCCAGATGAAGGAAGGGAGGACGCGGCGGGCATCGGGACAGGAGGCGCAGCGGTTGCGCCGGTTGCGACTTTGAAGCCCAGTCGTTCCGCCTCCGCCTCCATATCCGCCCGTTGCGGGGCGTTGCCGGTGGCGGGGTGGTCGGTGAAGGTGCCCGGTGGGACGGTCTCGCGCGTCGTCACGCCTGCGCCGGGTTCCGGGGCGAGGCCCGTGCGCTTGCGCTCACCAATCTCGCCCGAGTGATCGATCACGGTCTCCGGGATATCGGCGCGCCAGCCCACGCCTCCGTCAAGCAGCGATGAGGCCTGTTGCGCGGCAGGCGACAGCGCCCATCCGGCCTTTGCCGCCACAACCTGACAGCTTTCGATCAGGGCGCAGTTCTTGGCCACGCGCCGGTGCGCCTTCATATCCCCGTCGCGATAGGCGTTGAGGATGCGCAGCTCGATCGGGTCCATGCCGACGGCCTCGGCCACCCGGTCCATCTGGCATTCGATGGCGAAGTCCACACCGGTGATCCCGAATCCGCGCATGGCTGTCGAAGGTGTGCGGTTCGTGTAGACGCAGTACGCGTTCGAGGCGACGTTCGGGATTGTGTCGGGTCCCGGCAGGTGCCCGTTACACTTCTGGACCCCGTAGGAGGTCAGGCGCGTATAGGCGCCCGCGTCGAAGAACCCGGTGAACTGGCGCGCCAAAATCCGCCCGTCCGCCGCCACACCATCCTTGATCCGCCAGCGCTCGCCGGAGCGGGGGGCGCCGACCTGCATCTCCTCGGCGCGGTCCCATTGGTACTTGACCGGGCGGCCCGTGAGCATGGCCCCGAGGATCGCGAGCGGCTCGTGATGGCTGTCGACCTTGCCGCCGAACCCACCACCGACCGTGCCGCCGATGAAGTGCAGGCGGGAGGACGGCAAGCCGGTCTGCTTCGCGGCCACGGCGACCGAGAAGAACAGGCCCTGGCTGCCGGTGTAACAGACGAACCGGTCATTGGTTTCCGGGGCCGCAATGGCACCGCAGGTCTCCATGGGGGCCTGTTCGATGGGCGACATCTGGTATTCGCCCTCGACGATATGCGCGGCCTCGGCGAACCCCGCCGCCACATCGCCGAAGCGCAGCTTCTGGTGGTCGTAGCGGTCGTGATAGTCGAAGGTGTTGTTGGGGTAGGTCGCGTTGACGGTCGGTGCGTCGGGGGCGAGCGCCGCCTCGACATCCAGCACATAGGGCAGGACCTCCCAGTCGACCTTGACCGCTGCCACGGCATCCTGCGCCGCGCGGACAGAGGTTGCGATGATCGCAAGGATCGGCTCGCCCTTGTAGCCGGTCTTCTCGGGGGACAGCAGCGGCTCGTCATCGCGGCCGAAATTGATCAGCCCGAGCAGCGTGTTCATGTTCTGCGGCACGTCCGAGGGGCGGATGATCCGCACCACGCCCGGCGCGCGTTCCGCCGCCGAGGTGTCGACCGACCGGATCCGCGCATGGTGGTGCGGCGAACGCACGCAACGCATGTGCAAGAGCCCGTCAAACAGGTGGTCGTCATAAAAGGGCGAGCGCCCGGTTACGTGGCCGAGGATGTCCTGCCGGATATGCGGCTTGCCGATCTCCGCGAGGTTATCGTCGCGTTCGTCGGCGAACAGGTCCTTGCGGAACTCGACTTGCGAAGTGGAGGCCATCAGGCGGTCCTCCCGGTGCTCTGGCGCGGCGCACGGGCTGCGGTCAGGATGGCCTCGACAATCGGCTCGTAGCCGGTACAGCGGCAGAGATTGCCTGAGATGGCCTCGACCACGTCTTCCCGGCTCGGCGAGGGGTTGCGGTCCAGAAGCGCCTTGGCTGCCATCAGCATGCCCGTGGTGCAGAACCCGCACTGGGCGGCGAAGCCTTCCATGAAGGCAGATTGAAGCGGGTGCAGGTCGGGGCCGTCGGCCAGCCCGCCCGCGGTGTCTACGCAGCGGCCTTGCACGGTCTCGGCAAGGACAAGGCAGCTCAGATGCGGCTCGCCGTCGATGAGCACGGTGCAGGCCCCGCACCCACCTTGCCCACAACCGTATTTCGGTGTCAGATCGCCAACCCCTCGGCGCAGCATGTCCAAGAGGTTCTGGCCAGGATCCGCAAACGTGGCTGCGTCCGCGCCGTTCAGGGTGAAGGTGACGGGGGTTTTCACCGCGCGCCCTCCCCGAGCAGCAGGCGGCGGAGGTGCACGGGTGCGACCTCGCGGCGGTACCAGCCGGAAGCGAGTGCATCATCGGGCGGGTCCAGTCCTTGCGTGGCGGCAGCCAGCGCGGGGGCGATGCCGCTGGCGTCCAGGGACGCGCTTTCCAGGGCCCGCTCGACCGCCGGCACCCGCACCGGCGTTGGTCCCATCGCGCCGTAGGCCAGCCGCACACCGGATAAGCGCCCGGCCGCGCGGTTCAGGCACACGGCCATGGACATGACGGACACGCCCTTGGGCTTGACGCGGGAGACCTTGCGGAACCGGAAAGCATCGCCCGGCGGGCGCTGGATGGTGACCGCGCGGACCAGCCCCCGGCGCGCGCCCAGATAGGCCTCGAGGGGCTGCACCACGCCATCGGCCATGACCACCTGCCCGTCCAGTGCGAGCAGGGCGACAGTGAGGTCTCCGTAGGGATGCGGCGCCACGAGGTTCCCGCCCACGGTTGCCATGTTGCGCACGGCAGGGCCGCCGACCGCGCGGGCCGCGGGTGCGAGGAAGGCCAGGTCCCGGGATCCCAGGATCGCGGCCATGGTCACACCGGCGCCGATGATGATCCGCGCGCCCTCGGTCCGGATCTCGTCCAACGGCTCACGGCAGCGCACGATCCGGTCGAACCGCTGGTCGCCATAGTTCACCCGGTTCATGATCAGGGTGCCGCCGCCCAGGAACCGTGCGCGGTCCGTCATGGCGGCCTCTGCTTCGGCCAGGGTCTCGGTCACGGTCACCTCAAGCATGACCGACCCCCATATGGCGCGCGACCGCGTGGAAACCTGCGACGTAGATGTCATTGCCGACCAGTCCGGCGAGTTCGGGGCCGCGCTCCGCGGGCGTGTCGAACCGGCTCTCCCATTCCCAGAACGTGCTGTCAGTGTCGGTGACAGGCGTCAGGCGGCAGTGGGCAACGTAGTTGAAGAGCGGCACGGGCGTGTCGAGCAGGCAATAGGAGAAGCTCATCTCCAGATCCGAGAGCGTCAGCAACTGCTCCCGCAGGTTCGCCCCGTCGGCGAGACGGAAGTTGCGCACACAGCCCACACGGTCTGAGGGCGCACCACGCTCTACATGGCTCTCAGCGACAGCAGGGTGCCACTGGTCGTGTCCGTTGAAATCTCGGATCACGTCCCAGACAGCCTCGACAGGCGCATCCAGAACGATCGAACGACTCACGCGCGGCACGGAACCATCCCCTTTATCTTGCCGGAAATACCTCGGAGGGTCGTCAATGTCGCGCCAATGGTCCGAGAGACATTGGCGACAGGCAGAGCCCCCAACTGGGCCCGCAGGGCCAAAACATCTGCGACCGACCCGCTCACGCCCCGCCTCCGAAATGCCGCTTCAGCGCGTCGAACCCTGCCTGGAAGACGTCATTGCCGATGCCCGTCACCAGATCGGTCTCGGCCTCGGGCGCGCAGGAGAACTCGGCCGTCCACTCGGCGAAGGTTCGATCCCCCTCGGTCACCGGCGTCAGGCGCAGGGTCGCGATGTAATCCTCCAGCGGCATCGGGCTCTCGAGGATCGAGTAGGTGCAGAACATGTCGTAATCGCTGAGCCCGAGCAGCTGCTCGCGGATGTTGTCGCCGTTCTGCAGGTTGAAGTTGCGGATGCAGCCGACCTTGTCCGAGGGAAGGGCGTCCTCGATCCGGCTGTCCCGGATCAGCGGGTGCCAGCGCGGCAGGCCGTTGAAATCCCGCACCCGGTCCCATACGCGTGCAGCCGGTGCCGGGATTACG
>JBCDID010000099.1:0-9798 GCA_038749355.1 Pseudomonadota bacterium
AGCGCGCGCGCTTCATGGCGGACTTCAACCTGTCGGAATATGATGCAAGCGTTCTGACAGCGGATACAACCAATGCCGCTTATTTCGAACAGGTGGCAGAGGGCCGCGACGGCAAGCTTGCCGCGAACTGGGTGATCAACGAATTGTTCGGGCGGTTGAACAAGGAAGGCAAGGGCGTCGATGACAGCCCTGTCTCGCCCGCGCAGATCGGCGGGATCATCGACCTGATCGGCAAGGGCGACATTTCCGGCAAGATCGGCAAGGAGCTCTTCGAGATTGTCTGGACCGAAGGCGGTGTGCCTGCCGAGATCGTCGAGGCCCGCGGCATGAAGCAGGTCACCGATACCGGCGCTATCGAAGCCGTGGTCGATGAGGTCATCGCCGCGAACCCCGACAAGGTCGAGCAGGCCAAGGCCAAACCAACGCTGTCAGGCTGGTTCGTCGGTCAGGTCATGAAGGCCTCGGGCGGCAAGGCCAATCCGCAGGCGGTCCAGCAGATCGTGAAGGCCAAACTCGGGATTGAGTGAGCCCTAGACGCCCGGCAGCGACGCCTGCAATTCGGGCAGGGTATATCCGGGCGCGCTACGCAGGATGCGGCGGTAGAGCTCCCAGTTGGGGGCATGAGTGAAGTGCACCCAGTGATCCTTCTGGTTTTGTCCCGCGTCGCCCAGAAGATCGAGTCCGCGCGCCGCACCCCAGTCCCGCACAGCCTTGGCGTCGAGGTCTATGTCGATCCAGGGCGCATAGCGCTTGCCATTGGTGTAGCCGCCGTCCGGCTTCCCTTCGATCCCGACAGTCTTGCCGCCGACGATGGCCTCCCATAGCCGGGAGATATCGCCCTTCGATGCGCCCGCCTCCTCGCGTGCGGCGCTCAGGCTGAACCGCGCCCCGAGCACCCGCACGACCTCGTCATCCTTCGAGATGATGTTGTAGATCTCGGGCAGCTTGGTGGCGCCGGAGCGGATTAGCCGTTCCAAGGCGGTGCCCGCCTGATACCATTGGCATGCGCCCGCCAGCAGCAGGACCTTTCCGACCCGCTCGATGGCAGGGTCCGAGACGGGTGCCGGGAACCGGTGCGCCAGGGTTTCCAGCGCCTTGAGCGCTGTCCGCGTACCCAGTGAATGGCTGATGATGTCGATCTGACGGTGCGATTGCCCAGCGCCATCCAGCCTGCGCACGAGTTGCGAGATGGCGGCGGCCAGACCCTGCCCATAATACCCGGAGTCGCGATAGGCGAGTTCATAGGAATTCGCGGGCCGTCCCGTGGGATTGCGGATGCTGATCAGCCGTTTCGTGTCGCCGGACCCGTCATAGCCCCAGCAGACCGCCAGTCCATCGCAGTCGGCTTCCTCGCCCTTCCCGTCATCGAAGAACGCACGCGCAAGCCACGGCGTGTGGTGGCGTCGACGCTCGAGGTCGACGGAGGCGGGTTCCTCGAAATGATAGACCAGAACGTGCGGATTATCGGTCGCGGTGCGCAGGAACGGCTCCGGCCTCTCGTCGCGGACATCGAACATATAGCCATGGACAAAGACGATCACCGGGGCATCCGGATCCCCGAGCGCCTCCACCGGCAACGCCTGAATGTGCTCGGCGAAGGGGCGGTCATCCGAAAAGATCGGCTGCTCGAAAAAGGGCGGGCGGTTCTGCTGGGTCAGATTGTCGAATGTCAGCGGGGACTTCCGTGCATCGTCTTCCAACTGGCCGGGTGACGCTTCCCCGAACACTGTCATATGGCTGATCTGATTTCCCTTTTCGCCTTCGCGGCAGGCGGAAAAACGTAGAACTGGCATGATGGATGGCCCCCGGCTGTAAATGCAGCAAGGGTAGCGCAAATCGCCGCCTGAAACACGTCTTTGGTGAGGCGAAGTACCGGTTTGGCTCAGGTGCCGCTGAGCCCCTGGCGCACATCTCGGACCGACCATCCCTCGCGTTCATGCAGGATCGCACGGTAGAGCGCCCAGTTGCCCGGGTGCGTGTAGTGGATCCAGTGGTCCCCGAAGGAGAGCTTGCGCCGACCCTTCAGGTGAAAACCGTGATGCCTGCCCCAGCGCCGGACCCGGCCGCTGTCCAACGGGATGTCTACCCAGTCCTCGTACTCGGGTCCGAAGAACTCGTAGAGTGCGTGAACCGGTTTGCCATGGAGCCCTATTGTCCGGCCACCCTGCAGCGACTTCGTGCACGTTCCCTCCAGGCTCAGATCCTCCAGCGCCTCATCCACTGCGTTGCGCGGGGTTGCGCGGGAGGCGAGATAGCGCAGGACGTCGTCGTGGTGCGAGGTGAAGTTGTAGAACTGCGGGCGGACGGGCGCCGCGGCGAACGTGATGTTGGCCAATGCGAAGGCCGCCTGACCCCAGTAGCAGGCGCCGCCCAGAAGCAGCACCCTATCAATCTGGGTGATGGTTTCGTCATCCGGCCAACGCTGCGCGATCAGGGCCAGCGCGGACATGACCGTGCGCGCACCCAGGGAGTGGCAGAGGATGTCGATGCGCCGACCGGCGAACCCCTCATCCAGCAGGCGCGCACGTAACTGGGTGAGCACTGCCGCCAGGCCGTAGCCAGCCATCTCGGCATCGCGATATGCGTTGACATAGGGCTCCGGTGGCTCGCTCCAGGGCAGGCGCAGACCCGCGGCGCAGGCGGCCCGCTGGCTCCACCTTGGGAGGAAGGCGTCCGGGTGACCGCCATAGGAGGCATAAGAGAACCCAACAGCGAGGCCGTGGCACTCGTCCTGGGCGCCGCGGCCAAACTCGGTCATGGCGCGCGCGAACCAGGGGGTCAGATGGGCGTCCGTCTCCTCCCGCGAGCCGGGTCCACCGGGGGTCTCGTCAAAATGAAAAATCGTGCGGTGCGGGTTGTCGCTTTTTGATCTCGCGGCGACAGGGCGGCGTGGCTCACACTGGAACCCGTGCACGAACACGACGACCGGCGCCTCCTCCGCAAGCTCCATGTTGAGACCGGCCATATGGGCGCCGAAGAGCGAGCCCGGCTCGAACATGGGCGCGCCGGGCACCGAGCCGATCTGGGTCAGGTTCACGCCTGCCAGCGCGCTGTCTTCCAATCCATCGGCAATCTCGGGCCGTTCGCCAAAGATCGACCAGGGGATTGTCCTGTCGGAGAGCCGACCTGCTGGGGCGGCAGAAAAACGCATGAAGCTCATGCGTTGATCAGATCACAAAGACCTTAAATCTCCCTTGCGCCCCTCTCGGGTCTTGTTTGCGCCACAGGGTCATGCTGAATTGCATAATGAAAAGTTACTGAGTCGGGTGGGGGCTCGGACAAGGGGGTTTCCATGTATGAGTACAAAGTCGTCGGCGCACCGGAACGGGCAAAGCGAGCGCGCGGCGCGCGTACACGCACTGACCGCGTGGCACGGGCCCTGCAGGATCTGATCAACACGGAGGCGGTGGACGGCTGGGAGTACCAGCGTACAGATCTACTGCCCGTCGAGGAACGCCCCGGCTTCTTCAGCCGTGTGCGCGAAACCCACCGCGCGGTGCTGGTGTTCCGCCGTGCAACGCAGGCCGCGCGGAGTGCGCCCAAGACCGACGGTCCAGGGCTGCGGGAACTTGCCGAGCCGCCGGAGGCCCATATCCGGCTTGCCGCCGACAGCTGAGATGTGACGGACGGGTCAGTCTTCGTCTTTGTCGTCTTCGTCAGGTGTCACGAGATCAACCGCACCGCCGACCACTGCACCCGTGACATCAACCGCGGTGCCTACCGCCGTGGTGGTCACGCCCACTGCCGTATCCACGACTGCAACTGCCGTGCAACCGGCGGGGGCCGCCAGCGCAGCCATGAGTGTCAGGGGCCGGATGATCCGCATGTCTCACTCCCTATTCGGGTGCACCCAGTTCCATCGCCAGGGCGTGCACCCGTTCTGCCAGTTCATCCGCAAGGCACCGGTTGACGGCGCGCTGCATGTTTACCCGCGACTGACCCGTGAAGGCCGCTGAGACCATGCGCACCCGGAAATGCGTCTCGCCGCCTTCGCGCCAGCCGCCATGGCCGCGATGCTGTTCACTTTCATCGATCACCTCGAGCGTTTCCGGCGCAAACTCGGCCCGCAAGTTTGATTCTATGGTTGCCTGCATGCTCATCGTGATCGTCAAGCCTCCTTTGGCGGTTGTCGATTAAGCGCGATCCGGTAGATTTGCAGAATCGTCTAGCACAGCAGGAACCATGCCTCCACGTTCGCCACTCAATTTTGACATCTCGGTCAGCGCCGACAAGGCGCGGCGCGCCCGGTCGCGTGGCATGTCCGGGGCTGTTGAGAACTCGCAGCGCACCTGCGAGTGGCCGGGATGCGAGAAGCCCGCTGCCTATCGCGCTCCCGCGTCGCCCGAACGCCTGAACGAGTTTCGCTGGTTCTGCCTCGACCATGTGCGCGAGTACAACAAGTCCTGGAACTTCTTCGACGGTTGGTCCGAGGAGGAGCTCGACGCCCAGATGCGCGCCGACCGGACATGGGAACGCCCGACCTGGGACTTCAAGCACGGCCCGAAGGCCAAGCCGCAGGGCTCACCGCATGCCGAGGGCAATGCATGGGCGCGATGGGGCTTCAAGGATCCGATGGAGGTGCTCGGCGACGCGGCCACCCAGAACCCGGGCGCCGCGGCAGAGGCCACGGCCAAGCCCAAGCGGTTCCGACGCCTTGCCCGCGACGAGGCGCGCGCCATGGACACGCTCGGCTTACCGCACGAGATCGAGAGCCTGGCCGAAGTCCGGACGCGGTATCGCGAGCTCGTCAAGGACCTGCATCCGGACATGAACGGTGGCGGTCGCGAAGACGAGGAGCGCCTTGCCCGCGTCATCCGCGCCTGGGATATCCTGAAAAAGAGCCGCAGTTTCCGAGACTAGTTTGTCCCTTCGGGACCCGACGGTGCATCACGCCCCTCGCGGGGCTTTGGATGCACCCTACGCGGCGCTCCGCAAGGTCTTCGCGAAGCCTGCCACCTCCGCCAACCGCGTCCGGTCGATGCCTGTCGTGAAACCTCGGGCCTCAACCGTTGCAACCACGCCCTCCGTCGCGACATTTCCCTTGGCTCCCGGCGCGTAGGGGCAACCACCCAGCCCGCCCACCGAGGAATCGAACACCCGGACGCCTTTCTCGAGGCTGACCGCGATGTTCTCCAAGGCACGCCCGTTTGTATCGTGGTAGTGGCCCGCAAGCTGCTCGGCCGGGACCTCCTGCAGCACCGCGTCCAGCATCGCCGCAATGGTCTCCGGCGTACCGGCGCCGATGGTATCCCCCAGAGAGATCTCGTAGCAGCCGGCCTCCAGCAATACCTTCGCAACCTGAGCCGTGACCTCCGGCGCGACAGGCCCATCATAGGGGCAAACCACCGCACAAGAGACGTAGCCACGCACCGCGATGCCGTCCGCCACGGCCGCATGCACAATGGGGATGGCGCGCTCCAGCGCTTCTTCCATCGAGCAATTGACGTTCGCCCGGCTGAAACCTTCCGAGGCTGATCCGAAAACCCCGATCCCGTCCGACCCCGCGGCCTTGGCGCGCTCATATCCCTTCATGTTTGGACAAATCGAGGTGTAGGCCACGCCTGAACGGCGGGCGATGCCATCCAGAACTTCCGCCCCATCGGCCATCTGCGGCACCCATTTGGGCGAGACGAAGCTTGCCACTTCGATCTTGGCGAACCCGCAGTCGGTCAGTTCGTCGACCAGCCGGATCTTGTCCGCAGTCGGGATCGCGCGGGCCTCGTTCTGCAACCCGTCCCGCGGGGCCATCTCGAAGATGGTCACATGGTCTGGATCAGGCATCTTCGGGCTCCATGGCAGCGAGGACCTGTCCCTCTTCGACTTGGGCACCCACCTTGGCAGACATCTCCGCCAGCACGCCGTCCCGAGGTGCGGACAGCGTGTGCTCCATCTTCATGGCCTCCATGACGATCAGCGCGTCGCCCTTGCGCACCCGATCGCCTTTGCCCGCGTTGACCGCCTTTATGGCGCCTGTCATCGGGGCCATGACCGCATCGCCGCCCTCCGCTACCGCGTCCGCCACTGCGAGAGAATCGGGCACGCCAAACCCGAACGTGCCCTCCGCCATGAACACGGTGATCCGGTCGCCATGTTGCACGGCGCGGGCGGTGGTTCGGTGCCCGGAAATCCCGATCTGCCAGGCGTCCCCGGTCTGCGTAGCGGTGACCTCCTCACTGTCGATCATGAAGCGGCCCTTGCCCAGCACCGACACTGCGATGTCCGTGGATGCGTCCTGCTCGGTCAAGGCAATGCGGGTGATGCCCTCGCCCCAGATACGGAAGCTTGTGAGCGTCGCCCAGGGATCAGTACTGTCCGGCGGATCCAACAGGTCCAACGCTATCAGGGCTGCCAGGGCCCGCGCAGCCCGAGGTGTCTCGGGCACGGACAACAGGCTATCCAGATCCCGCTCGATGAGCCCAGTGTCCACATCCCCCGCCGCAAAGCCGGGATGCCGGGCGAGCGCGCCGAGGAAGGCTACATTGGTGACCGTCCCTGCAACCTCCGTCCGGGCCAGCGCCGCCGAGAGGCGTCTCAAGGCCTCCTTCCGGTCGGCACCATGGGTGATCACCTTCGCGATCATGGGATCGTAGAACGGCGTGATCCGGTCGCCGGAGCGCACCCCCGTATCGCATCGCGCAGTCTCCGGCAGGGAGAGATGCGCCAGCACGCCCGTCTGCGGCAGGAAGTTCTTCGCGGCGTTCTCGGCGTAGATGCGGGCCTCGAAAGCATGGCCCTGGATCGCCAGATCCTCTTGCAAGCAAGGCAAGGGCGCGCCCGCGGCAACCCGGAGCTGCCATTCGACCAGATCGACCCCCGTGATTGCCTCGGTCACCGGGTGCTCGACCTGAAGCCGCGTGTTCATCTCCATGAAATAGAATCGGTCCCGGTGCAGGCCGTCTGAGGCGTCCACGATGAACTCGACCGTACCGGCACCCTTGTAGCCAATGGCCTCCGCCGCGCGGACCGCGGCGCCGCCCATGGCATCACGCATCGCGGTCGTCATCCCGGGGGCAGGAGCCTCCTCGATCACCTTTTGGTGGCGGCGTTGTAGCGAGCAGTCTCGCTCGAACAAGTGCACCGCGTGGGTGCCGTCACCGAAGACCTGCACTTCGATATGGCGGGGCTTGGAGACGTATTTCTCGACGAGGCAATGGTCGTTGCCGAAGGCAGCGATGGCCTCTCGCTTGGCGCCTTCCAAGGCGGCGGAGAACGCGTCCGGGTCGTCCGCCCGACGCATGCCCTTGCCGCCGCCGCCTGCCGAGGCCTTGATGAGCACGGGGTAGCCGATCTCCTCGGCCTGTGCCGCGAGGAAAGCCGGGTCCTGATTGTCGCCGTGATAGCCGGGGACTACGGGCACGCCTGCGTCCTCCATCAATCGCTTGGCGGCGTCCTTGAGGCCCATCTTGCGGATGGCGTCAGCGGAGGGACCGATGAAGGTGAGGTCGGCCGCCTCGACTGCGTCCACGAAATCGGGGTTCTCCGAAAGGAAGCCGTATCCCGGATGGATCGCCTGCGCACCCGTGCGGCGGGCCGCATCGATGATCTTGTCGGCGACGAGATAGGACTCGCGGGCGGGTGCGGGGCCGATGTGGACGGCCTCGTCCGCCATTTCGACATGGAGCGCGTTCGCGTCGGCATCCGAATACACCGCGACCGTCGCCACCCCCATCCGGCGGGCCGTCTTGATAACACGACAGGCGATCTCGCCCCGGTTGGCTATGAGGATCTTGGAGAACATCTCAGCCCATTCTCTCCCGCACAAAATCCGGCAGCGGCCAGGCACCTCGGTCCATTCCGGTCATGGGGCCAGGTGGCTGGCCGCGCCAGGCATAGTCGTAGAGATCGCGGTGCAGCGTGACCTCCAGCCGCGCCAATCCCTCGTCGACCACTTGTTTCTTCTCTTCGATCAGGTCTTCAAGCTGCTCTTCGGCACTTTTCCCGCGCAGCGCACGACCGACCATGGAGGACCTGATGATACCACCGATGCGAGAGAGCGCCGACCTTCCTGTCTCGGTCGCGATCCAAAGGAGAAGCCCTCCTACAGCGCTGCTCGTCAAGGTGAGGCCCCACAACAGAACATCACCAACGCTGGGGAGAGACCACGACGAACGCTCCATTTCCTGCCGGTGTACGTTGCGCAACGTCTCGAACTGGTCGGAGAATGCGACCCGCAGGTGCCGGGCGAACAGATAGCGCTCGAAATCCTTGCGACCCGCCCAGACCCGCAGAACCGGACGGGCGAGAAAGCTCTTCTGGTTGGCCTTCATGAAAGCTTCGAAGTCGCACAAAATCTCGTAATCCTCGGCGCCAGGGCCGTGATGAATCAGGTAGATCGGAATCTCGACATCTGAGGTCAGGGTGAATTCGGGTAGCTGATCCCAAGCTGTGTCCAATGCGCCGCGCACATACTTGCCGAAGGATGCAATTCTGTCCTTCATTGATCGCATTCCGACGGAGGGCGCGCCCGAGCCTGGGAGGGCGTTGCGCAGCGGTGGCTCAGGAACCGTACTTCAAGGCATCCACTAGGAGTGTCTTGCGCACGACATTGCCGTGCGCCCTCCCGGGGGGAGGGTCGGGCGCGCCCGCTTCGCGCGCAGGATAGTCGAGCAATCTGTCCCAAAGACGCAATCATCAGAAGTTCTTCATCGCGTTCTCAAGGTGCCGCCGGGTACGGGAGTCAATGGCAACGAGATAGACTTTCTCAATCACGCTGCACCCGGCAACCGCCGTTACGGCCACCTCTGCAGCCTTATCGTGCGGGTATCCATAGGCACCTGTTGAGATCGCCGGGAACGAGATAGAACAGCATCCAAGATCGTTCGCGAGTTCCAAAGATCTGCGGTAACAGGATGACAGCAGTTCTGCCTCCCCGTTATCGCCACCTGACCAGATCGGCCCGACGGTGTGAATCACGTGCTTGGCTGGCAGATTATAGGCTTGGGTTACCTTGGCTTCGCCGGTCTCACACCCGCCCAGGCCTCGGCATTCCTCCAGCAGTTCGGGACCAGCCGCCCGGTGGATCACTCCGTCTACTCCGCCGCCTCCGAGCAAACTATTGTTGGCCGCGTTGACGATGGCGTCGACCTCCAACTCGATGATGTTGCCCTCGTGGATTGAGATCCGTCCCATTTCACATCCTGAAGACACCAAAGTGGAAGTCGGGGATCGGGGCGTTCAGAGCCGCCGAGAGCGAGAGGGCGAGCACGTCGCGGGTTTTCCTCGGGTCGATCACACCGTCGTCCCAGAGCCTGGCCGATCCATACAGGCAATGCGACTGACGGTCGAACTGCGCGATGATCGGGTGCTTGATGGCGCGTTCATCCTCCTCGGTGAACGTGCCTCCAGCGGCCTCGACGGCGTCGCGTTTCACCGTTGCCAGCACACCTGCCGCCTGCTCGCCGCCCATGATCGAGATGCGCGCATTCGGCCATGACCAGAGGAAGCGCGGGCCAAACCCGCGCCCGCACATCCCGTAATTCCCGGCCCCGAAGCTCCCGCCAATCATCATCGTCACCTTCGGCACCTGCGCACACGACACCGCATGAACCATCTTCGCGCCGTGCTTGGCGATGCCCTCGGCCTCGTATTTCTGGCCAACCATGTAGCCGGTGATGTTCTGCAGGAATACGAGCGGGATCTTGCGCTGGCAGCAGAGCTCGATGAAATGGGCGATCTTCACGGAACTTTCCGAGTAGAGGACGCCGTTGTTGCCGATCACGCCACAGGGGATGCCGTGGATGTGGGCGAACCCGGTGACGGCGGTGGTGCCGAACTTGGCCTTGAATTCGTCCAGACTGG
>JBCDID010000100.1:0-9727 GCA_038749355.1 Pseudomonadota bacterium
GGAAAGGCCTGATTCTTCAAGAGCGCTCTGGTTGACATTTGGCCCGGGCACTCATCTTCTTGTCCCAGCGCCGGGCGACCGGTCCAACAGGGAGAGATATTATGAAGAAGTTGATGTGCACCGCTATGGCAGGGGTTATGGCTGTTGGGATGGCCGCTCCTGCGCAGGCTGCGGACATTCCGTGTGATACCGCGCAACTGATCGTGCCTTGGAAGGCCGGTGGCGGCACCCACGTGCTGTTCTCGATTTTCGAGAAGACGATTGCCGACATGGACATCACGCCGAAGATCCAGGTGGTGACGGTGCCGGGACAGGGCGGCAACAAGGGTGCCAAGCAGGCGGCCAAGGCCAAGCCCGATGGCTGCACGCTGTTCGCCATCCACCAGTCGGCGGTGACGAGCTATCTGAACAAGCGGATCGATTTCCACTTTGACGGGTTCGACCCGGTGGCCAACCTGACCTCGACGCCGGATATCATCGGGGCTGCGGCGGACGCGCCCTTCAACGATTTCGCGTCCTTCAAGAAGTTCGCGCAGGAGAACCCGGGGACGATCAAGGCCGGTGCCACGTTCGGGTCGACCTCGCACTTCATCTGGCTGCTGCTGAGCCAGAAGATGGGGGTTGAGTTCTCCTATGTTCCCTATGACGGGACGGCGGAGCGGATGACCGCGCTGTTGTCTGGCGCGATCCACATGGGGTCGTTGAACGTTGCCTCGGGCAAGAAGCACCTGGAATCGGGCGCGCTGCAGGGCTTTGCCATTGCGGCGAACGAACGTGATCCGCAATTGCCGGACATGCCGACGCTGAAGGAGCTGGGCGTGGACATGGAGTTCGCCCTGAAGCGTGGCGTGGTCGCGCCGAAAGGCACCTCGCCCGAGGTGATCGAGATGTGGTCCCAGGTGTTCAAGGCCGCAGCCGAGAACCCGGATCTGCTGGAGCAGATGACCGCCAAGGGCACAGGGATCAAGTGGCAGGGTCCGGCGGACTACAAGGCTTGGGCGGACAACTTGTTCGGCGAGTACAAGGACGTCGCTGTCGCCATGGGCATGTGGACGAACTGATCTGATCCGGGGGCGTCGACAATTTGGTTACAATTTAACCTGTCGGCGCTCCCGACATCGCGCTATCCGAAACGTCGTTAACGACTGGTAACCATGGATGCATCCTGCCGGATCGACCCCCTCCGGGCTTCGCGTAGGGTGCATCCTTCGGCGCTTGCGCCGTTGATGCACCGTTGAGCCCCGCGAAAAATGGCCCTGAACCGAGACACCATCTGCGCCATCGTCCTCTTGCTCGTCTCCGGCGGGCTGATGATGGCGTCCTTCGAGATCCGCGAGCCGAATTACGGCCAGCTCTCGCCCGCCGCATGGCCGCGTGTGATCGTCGCCGTGATGGCGTTCCTCAGCCTGATCTATCTGGTGCAATCCTTGCGACAGGGTCCCGACGCGCCCAATCCCGACGCGCCCAGAACGCTCGCAGAGTTCTTCGGTTACTGGCGCAACGTGATCTGGTGCTTCGTGCTGTTCGGCGCCTACCTGTTGGTCATTCCCTATCTGGGCATGCTGGTCGGCGGGATGCTCTTCGTCTTCTGCCTTCTCAGCGCGTTGGGTGGCTGGCGGCCGATCCTCCTGCATGCGGCCATCGCGCTGATCTCGGTCGGCGGCATGTGGGCGCTCTTTACCTTTGCGCTGCGTGTGATCCTGCCGCGTGGCGAATGGACGGGGTTCTGAGATGCCCGAACCCATCAACCTTGCCGCCAAGCTTGCGCAGTTCTCGGAGCACTGGTCACCCAAGATCGTCGGCGCCTTCAACGGGCATGATCTGATGGTGGTCAAGGTCCAGGGCGAGTTCGTCTGGCACGATCACCCGGACACGGACGACTTCTTCATGGTGCTGGACGGCAAGGTCCGGATCGAGACCGAGCACGGCAATGTCGATCTTTGCCCCGGTGAGATTTACGTGGTGCCCAAGGGCGTCCAGCACCGGCCTGTCGCCGAGGAAGAGGCGCACCTTCTCCTGATCGAACCCGCTGGCACGCCCAATACTGGCGACCCGGCCACTGCCGTGGTGAAAGACCAGATATGATTTTCGACAACATCCTCGCGGCATTCGCCGAAATCACGAATGGCTGGACGATCCTGTTCATGATCATCGGCGTGGGCGTGGGTCTTCTGGCCGGGTCCATCCCCGGCTTCACCATCGCCATGGCGGTCGTCCTGACCCTGCCGTTCACCTTCTCCATGGAGCCCGCGCAGGGGCTCGCCACCATGATTTCGGTTCTGGTCGGAGGGCTGTCGGGCGGACTGATGGCCGGCATCCTGACGGGCATCCCGGGGACGCCATCCTCGGTGGCCACGACCTTTGACGGGTTTCCGCTGGCTCGAAAGGGCGAGCCGGGCTTTGCGCTCGGCCTCGGCGTATGGTCCAGCTTCACGGGCGGGATGATCTCGGCGGTCATGCTGGTCCTGTTCTCCCCGCAACTCGCGCGGGTGGGACTGGAGTTCCAGCCCTGGGACTTCTTCATGCTGGTGATCTTCGCCCTGACGGTCACGGCGTCATTGGCGGGAGAGAACCTGATCAAGGGGCTGATCGCAGGCGCTCTGGGGCTTTTGGTCCGCACCGTGGGCGAGGACGAGGCCGTCGGTGTAGGCCGTTTCGACTTCGGCTCCGACTACCTCCTCTCCGGCTTCGATTTCATCGCCGTGCTGATCGGCCTCTTCGCCTTCTCGCAACTCCTGTCGGACGTGCGCGACCCGGCCAAGGCCCGCACGGCACTTACTGACCGGGGCCATGTCCAGATCCGCATCGAGCACCGCCGCGCTATTGCAGAACTTTGGAAGCGCAAGGTCGTCGTCATTCGCTCGGCCCTGATCGGCATGTTCACCGGGATACTCCCCGGCGCAGGCGGGTCGATTGCCAACATCCTCGCCTACGATCAGGCCAAGAAGGCCTCGAAAGAACCCGAGACGTTCGGCACCGGCAACCCGGAAGGCGTCATTGCGCCCGAGACCTCGAACAACGCGGTTGAGGGTGGCGCTCTGACCCCGCTCATCTCGCTTGGCATCCCCGGCGACGTGACCGCGGCGATCATGCTCGGCGCGCTCCTGATCCACGACATCGTTCCGGGCCCGACCTTCATCCAGGAAGAGCCGGTGCTGGTCTACTCCATCTTCATCGCCTTCTTCGCCGCGAACTTCATCATGCTGGGCATGCAGTCGGGGATGCTGAGGGTCTTCGTGCTAGTGACCAAGATCCGCATGTACATGCTGGCCTCGGTGATCCTGGGGCTCGCGACCATCGGGGTGTTTGCGCTGAACAACTCGGCCGATGACCTCTACACGCTGTTCTGGTTCGGGGTGCTCGGCTTCGTGATGCGGATGTTCGGCTTCCCGCTGGCGCCGATGATCCTGGGCGTGGTGCTGGGCAATATCGCGGAGCTGAACCTTTCCCGCGCGCTCGCCATCAACACCGATCTGACCCTGTTCGTCACGCGGCCCTGGGCGATGTTCTTCGCGATTGTCGCCGTCTTTTCGGCGGCGTTCCCATGGTATCAGAAGCAACGCACGATGGGCGCGCCCTGGACCCGCTGGTATGGCCCCGCGATGCTGGTGGCGGTCGCTCTGCCGCTGAGCCTGATGGACGGCTGGTTCCGCCCGACGCTTGCGGTCGTGGCGGTCCTGCTGGCAGCGTTCCTTGGGTGGCGCGCAGCACGTCAGGCCTCGGCATAGGCTACTCCGAAGGGGTGACGCGTCCTTCTACATTGGCGTAGAAACCCTCGCCGTCGAGCTCGCCTTCCGCATGCAGCTCGGGATTGTCGAAGACGCCCACAGCCGTGAACTGCACTATCTCGGCATTCGCGACCTCCAGGAGACCTGCGTAGAGGCTCGTGTAGTTTCGCTCGACCTTGCCGCCTGCCAGCACCACGTTCTCGGCCTCGGACAGGACCTCGCGCAGCGCGGCCTCCTGCGCATCGACACCCTTCACACTCACCGAGTTGATCTGGATGTGGCAGGTCACCCAGGAATACCCCTCGAAATGCGCGAGATGCATCTGTTCGTTGACCGGGCCGTTCTGATACTCGGCAACCTGGAAGCTGTCGTCGGCCGCGGTCGAGGTGAGCTTCTGACCCTTTGAGCCCTTCTCGGGCAGGTTCGCCAGATAAGCGTCCGGGTCCGATAGCATCTGCCCGCATGTCGTTGTGAAGTGTTCCCAGGACTGGGCGATATCCATCTCCTCCGCGGAGGCGGGCGTCACGCAACAGGCGAGAACACTCACCGACAGTGCCTTCCTCAAGATCGTCATGAAATGCGCTCCCTCGCAATGCATCCGGGAAGGATCCTATCTTGAGTGAGCGCATCGGGAAAAGAGGAACCATCTGCCATCTGATGCCGTGGCGTCCCGGGCTTGACCCGGCACCGCTGGTGCGCCTGATAGAGGTCCCGGGTAATTGCCCGGGCTATCTCGGCAAAGGACGCAGATGTTCGATCCCCTGACGGCTGGCCTTGTGGTGGCGGCATTCCTGCTTGGCGGCCTCGTCAAAGGTGCGCTCGGTCTGGGCATGCCGGTCGTCGTACTGGCAATGCTTGCCATGGTGATGCCGCTGCGCGAGGCCATGGCGATCTTCCTGATCCCCGGCTTTGCCTCGAACCTCTGGCAGGCGACGAACGGGCCATGGCTGCGCCCGTTGCTGGGCCGGATGTGGTCGTTCCTTCTGGCCGCCATCTTCGGGATCATCATCGGTGTGACCATCATGGCGGGGACGAAGTCCGAGATCATGGCCATGGTGCTGGGCGCGCTCCTGTGCACCTACTCCGCCTGGGCGCTCCTCGCCCCGCGACCGCCCGAGCCCGGGCGACACGAGGTCTGGATGTCCCCTGCCGCAGGGGCCACAGGCGGGGTGTTCTTCGGAATGGCAGGCCTCTTCATCGTCCCGGGGCTGTTGTACCTGGAGGCGCTGCGCATTCCGCGCGATCAATTCGTCCAAGCGCTTGGGCTGACGTTTCTGACAATCACAGGGACGCTCGCAGTCTCGATGACGAGCTACAGCCTTGTGACATGGGAATTGGCGGGGCTGTCTGCGCTTGGCCTGATCCCGGCCTTCACGGGGCTTTGGCTGGGACGGCGCGTGCGCCACCGGATCTCCGAGGACTTCTACCGACGGCTCTTTTTCATCGCCCTGTTCGTGTCTGGGGTCTACATGATGGCCCGTGTCTGGGCGCAGGGCGCGGCATGAGGGAGGTAATCATGAAGGTTGGAATTTGTGGTCTGGGGGCTGTCGGGATGCGCGTGGCGCGGGCGCTGGACGATGGTGAGATCACAGGGATGACGCTGGCTGCGGTTGCGGCATCCTCGCCCGAGAGTGCGGCGGCGAAGGTGGGTGGGTTGAAAACCCTCCCTACGGCTTGCACTGCCGAGGAGCTTGCGGCGCATGCCGACATCATCGTCGAAGGGGCGCCCAAGCCGGTGTTCCTGCCGCTGGCACAATCCGTGATCGAGGCGGGGAAGGTCTTCATGCCGCTCTCCTGCGCGCAGCTCTTGGAGCATATGGACCTGGTGGAGCGTGCGGCTGAGACCGGTGCTAGGATCATCGTGCCGACCGGGGCCATCATTGGCTTGGATACGATCCGGGGGATGGCCGTGGGCGAAATCCACGAGGTGACGCTGGAGACCCGCAAGCCGCCGCGTGGGCTGGAGGGTGCGCCACATCTGGTGAATAACAATATCTCGGTGAATGGGCTGACGGAGGCGAAACTGGTCTTCAAAGGTACCGCGCGGGAGGCGGCGATTGGTTTTCCGGCGAATGTGAACGTGGCGGCGGCGCTGTCGCTGGCGGGGATCGGGCCGGACCGGACGATGGTTGAGGTCTGGGCGGATCCGGCGGTGAACCGCAATCACCAATCGGTTCGGGTGCGCTCGGACAGCGGTGAGGCGGAAATGCAGATCCGGAACATCCCATCCGAGGAGAACCCACGGACGGGCAAGATCACGGCGCTGTCGACGATTGCCTGCCTGCGGCGGATGACTGCGCCACTGGTCGCCGGGACCTGACACAAGGGTGCATCTGCGGCGTGACGAGCACGCCGCGGATGACACCCTACGCGGAGTGTGGCGAGGCTCCGCGTAGGGTGCATCCATGATGCACCCATGACTCCCCTGACACTACTTGCGCTTCGCCCCGCTGCGCCGCGCTTCGTGTTCGCGGCGAAGCTCGGCCACTTCCTCGCGGGTGCGCGCTCGGTTCGCCTCACGCAAGGCCTCGCCTACGAAGTCCAGATGCGTCTCGATGGCCGTACGCGCCGCGTTCGGATCGCGCGCACAGATTCCATCGCGGATTGCACGGTGCTGCTCCAGGAGCTTTGCACGATCGGCAGGTGCAGCATACACCGCGCGGCGATTGTACCAGACACCACGCACCAGCAGGTCATAGAGCGAGCGCATCATGTGTAGCATCACGACGTTGTGGGCGGCCTCGACAATGGCCATGTGGAACTCGGCATCGATGGCGGCTTCCTCGTCGGAACTGCGCTTGCCGTGCGCTGCCTCCATGCGCTGGAAGATGCCGTCGATGACCTCGCGATCGGCGTCTGTTCCGCGCTCCGCGGCATAGGCAGCGGCCATGCCCTCCAGATCGCGGCGAAAGGACAGGTAGTCGAAGAGAGCCGTGTCGTGGCTGGCGAAGAGCTCGACAAGCGGCGGCGAGAACGCGGACCCCAGAATGTCCGCGATGAAGTGCCCGCCGCCCGGGCGCGTGGCCACCAGTCCGCGCTCAGCCAGATCGTCCAGAGCCTCGCGCAGGGTCGGCCGCGAGACATCGAACTTCTCGGCCAGTTCGCGCTCCGCCGGCAAGCGGTCCCCGGGCCTGAGAACGCCCTGCAGGATCAGCGCCTCGATCTGGCCTGTGACGGCCGTGGCGATCCTGCCTGAGTTGATCTTGCGGAACGGCAATGGCTCTCCCCTGTACTGCGCCGGACCCTATTGCCTGCCCGTGGCCTGTGCAACCGGGCGCCCCGCGCTCCCTGGTGCCGCTGGGGGGGTGTCGGTGTCAGCCTTTGCCCACCCTCCCCGCGCGGGGCGCCCTCCGGGATGTGCTGCGATCAGGAGGCAAGCTCCGGCAGGAACTCGGCCAGCAGTTCGGCCTCGTCCGCCAGCACCATGTCCTCGGCGGACCCGCCGCGCAGCGGGATGCGCCCGGCCTCCAGCATCAGGGGGGCTGCCAGCGGCGTGATCCGGTCCGCGCCCACATGGTCGACGCGGTCGGCGACGCGGGCAAGCATCTCCTCGATCCGGCCAAAGGCCACCAGCCCGCGCAGCGCTTCGTCGCGCGTGATCTCCAGAATCAGGTGATCCGGGTCGAACCGGCGCAATGTGTCGTAGAGAATGTCCGAGGAGAAGCTCTGTTGCCGCCCGGTTTTGCGTTTGCCAGGCAGGTTGCGCTCGATCAGCCCGGCCACCACGGCGACATTCCGGAAGGTGCGCTTCATGACCGTGTTGCCGGCCAGCCAATCCTCGAAGGTCGTCGCCAACCCGTCCGCCGCCAACAGAGGGCGCGGATCGTCCACCTCACGCAACCCCCACAGCATCAGCGCATAGTCGTTGGTCACGAAGCCTTGCGGCGCGAGCCCTGCCTCCTCCATGCGTTGAGAGATCAGCAGCCCCAGCGTCTGGTTCGCGTTCTTGCCCGCAAAGGCATAGATCGCCGTGTGGAAGCGGTCGCCCACCGGGAAGGTCTCGACCATCAGCCGCCCGGGTTGCGGCATCCGGGCGAACCGGTCCTGAAGGTCCAGCCAGTCGCGCACCGGGGTCGGCAGTTCCGCCCAGCGGTCCCGCGCGTTCAGCCAGCCCACCACCCGCGCGGACAGCTGCGTGGACATGGCCAGCTTCGTCCCCGAGAACACGGCGATCTTGGGCTCGCGCCCCGGGGCGGGCTCGACCTGCAGCACCATCTCCTTGGTCTGGTTGTACTTCACCACCTGCCCGCCGATCAGGAAGCTGTCGCCGGGGGTGAGCGTCGCGGCAAACATCTCTTCGACCTCGCCCAGCATCGGCCCGCCACGCCCGCGCCCCATGCGCACCTTCATGTACTCGGGCTCGACAATGGTGCCCACGTTCATGCGCAGGGTCCGGGCGGTGCGCGGGTCGCGCAACCCCCAAGTGCGGTCAGGCCGTTCCACCAGCCGGTGCCATTGCGGATAGGCGCGGAGCGCGTAGCCCCCGGTGGCGCAGAAGGCGAGGCATTTGTCGAAGGTCCGGCGGGGCAGGTCCTTGTATGCGCCCGCGGTCAGGACTTCCTCGTAGAGTGCGCTTGCGTCGAAGTCGCCCGCGCAGGCGATCAGCAGCATGTGCTGGCAGAGGACGTCGAGGCCGCCGGTGGGCAGAGGATCTCCGTCGAGATCACCCGCGCGCACGGCATCCAGCGCTGCATGGCATTCGAGGACCTCGAACCGGTTGGCCGGCACGATCAGCGCGCGGGAGGGTGCGTCATAGGTGTGGTTGGCCCGCCAGATCCGTTGCACCAGCCGTTTGACGTTCTTCGGCGCGCCGACCTGGATGACGAGGTCCACATCGCCCCAATCGAGGCCGAGGTCCAGCGAGCCCGTCGCCACTACGGCGCGTAGGGCGCCCTCGGCCATGGCCGCCTCGACCTTCTGGCGTTGGGGGCGGGCGAGGGAGCCGTGGTGGAGCGCGATGGGAAGGTCTTCCGTGTTCGCCTCCCACAGCGCGCGGAAGAACAGCTCCGCCTGCGCGCGGGTGTTGATGAAGACGATGGTCGTACGGTTGGCGGCGATCTCGGCCATCACATCTGGGGCGGCGTAGCGTCCGCCCATTCCGGCCCAGGGCGGCTCGGCGGTGGTGTCGAGGATGCCGATATCGGGGTCCGGGCCGGGGTCGGCGTGGTGGATGGCGCAGCGCCCGGGCGCGAGCCAATCGGCGATGGCCTGCGGTTGGTCGACGGTCGCCGAAAGGGCGGTGAGGCGATGATCTGGCGCAACGGTCCCGAGCCGCGCAAGGCAGAGCGAAAGCTGGTCACCGCGTTTCTGACCTGCCAGCGCGTGGACCTCGTCGACAATGACGCGGGAGAGGTTGCGGAACAGCCCCACGCCCTCGGGTTGGGAGAGCAGGAGCGCGAGGCTCTCTGGCGTGGTCAGCAGGATATCCGGCGGGTCGGTGCGCTGGCGGCGCTTGATGGCGGCGGAGGTATCGCTGGTGCGGTCCTCGATGCGGAGCTTGAGACCCATCTCCTCGACCGGGGTGGAGAGGTTGCGGCGGATGTCGGTGGCGAGTGCCTTGAGGGGCGAGACGTAAAGGGTGTGCAGACCGCTGGACCCGTTCTCGGCCAGATCGACAAGCGAAGGCAGGAAGCCTGCGAGCGTCTTCCCCGCACCCGTGGGCGCGATCAGCAGAAGCCGCGGATCGGTCGCCTCCATGAGCGCGCGTTGGTGGGGGTGGAGCGCCCACCCGCGCGCGGCGAACCACTCGGCAAAGGGAGAGGGGAGTTGCATGAGCCTAGGATAGTGCCTTGGTGGCGCGCCGACAAACTCTCAACCAGCTAGATTGTTTCACGTGAAACAGTCCAGTACACTGAGAGGGGATCGTTGCATTAACCTAGCTGAGCTGTCGAAGCCTCATGGCTTCTAGCCAAATCATGCCGCAAGGCCGAAGAGCCCGTTCACAAATGACACTTCTCCTGTGATCCCGTCTTGGCGGCCGCACACGTGACCACGCTTGA
>JBCDID010000101.1:0-9701 GCA_038749355.1 Pseudomonadota bacterium
ATCCGGAAACGCCCGGTGCGCATGTCGATCATCAGGACGCCCGCGAGTGCTGAGCGGTCTGCGGTGGGTATCAGGCCGATGGCACGGTGTTCCTGCAGCTTCTCGACATTGCGGGCGAGCACCTGTTCCATGAGCCTGATACCCACCGCAGACCGCTCAGCACTCGCGGGCGTCCTGATGATCGACATGCGCACCGGGCGTTTCCGGATGGTCCGCGCCAAGGCCGTGCTGATGGCCACCGGCGGCGGGCCGACCATGTACCGCTACCACACGCCCTCGGGCGACAAGACCATGGACGGGCTGGCGATGGCGCTGCGCGCGGGACTGCCGCTGCGCGATATGGAAATGGTGCAGTTCCACCCGACCGGGCTGCTCGCCGGACCACACTCCAAGATGACCGGGACCGTGCTGGAGGAAGGCCTGCGCGGCGCGGGCGGGCAACTGGTCAACCACGCGGGCCAACGCTTCATGTTCGACTATGACAATCGCGGCGAGCGCGCCACCCGCGACGTCGTCTCCCGCGGGATCTTCGCCGAGATGCGCAAGTCCAACCACCCGGAGCAGGAGGGCGTCTTCATCTCCATGTCCCATCTCGGCGCAGAGAACGTCGCCGAGAAATTCAACGGCATGGTCAAACGCTGCGCCGATTGCGGGTTTGACCTCGCGGGCGGCAAGGTCGAGGTCGTGCCCACGGCCCACTACATGATGGGCGGCGTGGTCGTGGACGCCGAGACGCGGACGGCAATGGAGGGGCTCTACGTCGCGGGCGAGGATGCGGGCGGCGCGCACGGGTCGAACCGTCTGGGCGGCAATGGCGTGGCCAACTCGACCGTGTTCGGCGGGGTCGCGGGCGACGTGATGGCGCGGGAGTTGCCGAAGCTGAAGCTGCGCGAACCCTGTGCCGAAACGCTGGACGCCGAGATCGCGCGGGCCATGGCGCCCCTGTCGCTGGCACCCGCGCCGGTGATGCCGCTGCGCCGCAAGCTTCAGGATGCGATGTGGGAGGATGTGGGCGTGATGCGCACGGCCTCGGGTCTGCGCTCGGGCCTCGCGCGCGTCGCGGCTATTGGTGAGGAACTGGCGGGCATTGGCGTCGACGACGCGAACCTCGCCTTCAACCTGACCTGGCACGACTGGCTGAACATGGCCTCGCTGGTGGAAGTGTCAGAGGCGATCACCGAGGCCGCCCTGGCCCGCGAGAACTCCCGCGGCGCCCATTTCCGCGAGGACTTCCCCGATCAGGGCGAACTAGAGGACAGCTATTTCACCACGACACGGCAGGAAGGGGAGCGGCTCACCACCGCCCGCGCGCCGGTGCAGTTCACGATTGTCCGCCCCGGCGAGACCATCCTGCCGGAGGGCGAACCCGAGAGCCTGGTGGCGGCGGAGTGATCCGTGACCAAGGACGAGATCATTTCAGCTATCCGGCGAGTGGCCAAGGAGATCGGCGAGGCACCCGGGCTGAGAACATTCACCAAACACTCTGGTATTCGAGAGGTTGATTGGAAGGGTGTCTACTGGGCGCGTTGGGGAGACGCGCTCTCCGAAGCCGGATTTGAGCCAAATACAATCCAACAGGCGCATCCCGTAGACTTCTTATTGGAACGATACTGCAGCGTTGCACGTCATCTCCAGCGTATGCCGACGAAAGCTGACATCAGGATTTTCGCACGCGAGAACGAAGGATATCCTTCATACACGAGCATGATGAACAAGTTTGGGTCCGCTGCGACATTGAGGGCAGCGGCATTGGACTGGGCGAAATCAAACGACACCTTCTCAGATGTTGTGTCTCTACTGCCAGATGATGAGGCAAGCACGGAGGGGACGACCTCGCCTGCAGTAGGAGATGGTTGGGTTTACCTGCTTCACAGTGGCGAACACTACAAGATCGGACGTGGGCAAGATCTAGAGAAGCGAGTGAAGCAGGTTGCAATCGCTCTTCCAGAAGAACTGAGCCTAGTGCACGCAATCAGGACAGACGATCCATCAGGAATCGAGGCTTATTGGCACCGTCGCTTTGCTGACAAGCGCGCTAAGGGAGAGTGGTTCAAGCTGGGTGTGAATGACGTTCGAGCGTTTAAACGCCGCAAGTTTCAGTAGTTTGGGGGAGCGTCGGGCGCGCCCGCTTCGCGGGCAAGAGGCTGGTCATGTCTGCACTCTGGGACCATAGTCGGGGCATGGCTCTGACTCTATACTCCAACTACGTGAACTCGGCGGGCGAGCGCGTGCGGATTGCGCTCGGGTTGAAGGGGATCGAGTACGAATACGTCTCGGTCCGCTCCATCGGGATCGAGGCGTATCGCAAGATCAACCCGCAAGGCCTCATGCCCACGCTGATGGTCGACGGCACCCCTATTGCGCAGGCGACCGCGATCCTCGAATGGCTGGAGGAGACGTATCGTGACCGCCCGCTCCTGCCCAGCGACCCGGTCTTGCGCGCGCGGGTGCGGGGGTTCGCGCAGTACCTCGTCTCGGAGATGCACGCCATCGACGTGATCCGGGTGCGCAAGTTCCTGTCCAATGATCTCGCGCTCGAAAAGGAGGCGGTGACCCGCTGGCAGCTCCACTGGTTCCATGTCGGGTTCCGCGCGCTGGAGCAGACGCTCACCGACCGCGAAACCGCGTGGCCCTTCTGCTTCGGCGAGACGCCCGGTTGGGCCGACCTCCACCTGGCCCCACAGGTGCACAAGGGGATCACCCGGTTCAACGTCGACATGGGCGCCTACCCGCTGATCCACGGGATCTACCTGGCCTGCAAGGACCTGCCCGAGTTCGTCGCCGCCCAACCCGAGAACCAACCCGACTGGCCGGGCCAGATCGTCGAACCGGTCATCGACTGGTAGGCGCCAACATTCTGGTAACCACCTCTCGGCCATACTGCCGCCACGACCGTCGGAGAGCCTTGCCGCATGCCGTCTCCGTCCTCCGGACTACCCCGAAGGCGACGCTGCGAGAGGGACGCCATTGCCCTGGATCGACTGGTTCGATGTGCTCAGTGACCCACCCGAGCGGGCGGCCTTCGATGCGTTGCGCGAGATCACCGGGCCGCGGGCTGGGTTCCTGGACTTCTACAAGCGCCATGATGGCGGGGCGATGGACACGACTGAGGCCCATGTGCGGTTCATGCCGATTGCCACGGTCCTGCACACCCGAGACATGGGCAATGCCGGGTGGCCACCACACTTCCTGTTCTTCGCCGAGAACGGGGTGAACACGGGCTTTGGCCTGCTGCTCGGGCCCGAGGACGTCTACTTCGCCGCCGACTGGGAAGCGGATGACGACGACTACACTTGCCTCGGCAACTTCCCCGCCTTCGTCGCACGCCTGCGCGCAGGGGCCCCGCATTAACCCTTTGCGGTCGACTTCGCGCGGCAGGCCGTGTCATATAAGCCTCACGCCTGTTTCCAAGCGGCAGCGAGGTCAACGTGATCCCAATCGATCTGATCCAGTCCACCGCAGAGACCCTCATGGACAAGGCCGCCATCGAGATCCCGCAGGATTATCTGGACGGGCTAAAGGCGGCTGCACATGTGGAGGACGGGGATCTGTCGTCTTTTGTACTCCAGGCGATGCTGGAGAACTACGAGGCCGCCAAGGAGGACGGCCGCGCCATGTGTGGCGATACAGGCGTCCCGCGCTGGTTCGTCAAGATGTCCAATACCGCGCAGGTCGAGGGCGGGCCGATCGCGCTGGAAGAAGCGTTGCGCCGTGCCACCGCCAATTCCACCAACGGTGTGCCGCTGCGTCCCAACCGCGTGCATCCCCTGTGGCGCACGGACCATGACAACAATGTCGGCATCGGCGCGCCCGAGATCGAGTACGCCTTCGAGCCCGCGCCTGAAGGTGAGTGGGTCGACCTGATCACCGTCCACAAGGGCGGGTTGTTTGGCACCGATTACCGGATGCTGTTCCCCTCGGACGGGATCCAGGGGATCAAACGGTTCTATCTCGACAGCCTCGTGGCGTTCGGCAAGCGCGGGCTCGCCTGTCAGCCCGCGATCATCGGGATCGGGCTGGGCGGATCGAAAGACATCTGCATGACGCTGGGCAAGCGGGCCTCGACCCTGCGGGTGGTGGGGTCCAAGAACCCCGACCCCCGCATCGCCGAGCTGGAGGCAGAGTTCAAGGAACTCGGCAACTCCATTGGTATGGGCGCCATGGGGTTCGTCGGCAAGAGCATGGTGATCGACTGCCATATCGAGGTCGGGTACTGCCACACCGGCGGGATGCCGATGTCAGTGCATGCGTTCTGCCTGTCCTCCCGCCGTGCGGTGGCGCGGGTTTGGGCCGATGGCAGGGTCGAGCACCGCACGGACCCTGACTGGTTCACACCCTACCAGCGCCGCGAGACGGTAGGCTGGGACGATGTCGCAGTGGCGGCGGAATAGACACGCGAAGTGCGGAGAACATTGTATGAGTTATGACCTAATGGTCTTCGATCCGGCGGTGGCGCCCAGAGATCGGGCTGCATTCATGGATTGGTACGGAGATGTCACCAAGTGGTCAGGTGGCCGGGATTATCAGTCTCCGGAGGGAATGAGCGGCAATCTCCGTACGTTCTACGACAAGCTCCGTCAGGAGTTTCCACCGATGAACGGCCCTCACGCGGCCTTCTCAAAGCCTCAACCCCAACCGACAGGCTTGATCGCCAAAATCATGGCAAAGCTGCAAAGACCCGGGGACCAGTCGGCTCTCGACATTGATGACAGAATGATCACTGACTACACGTTCGCAGATAACGCGATCTACATGGCGTTTGCTTGGGCCGTCGAACGGAAGGCCTACAACCGCGTTGTGAACGTCGCGCTGGACAGCAACGTCGGGTTTTTCGACGTCAGTGCCGACTCGGGAGACATATTGTATGAACCGGACGACTTCTACGAACTGATGGGGCTTTAGAGGGCTTACGATGACCTCAACCCGCAAAATCCAACTCTCGACCACTCCAACACCCGAGGCACTGGCCGAGCTGCGGCTCGGCGACATCGTCTATCTCAACGGGCTGATGTATACGGCGCGGGAGGGCGTCTATATGCGCGCGCTCGAGGAGAAGGCGAATATACCCATGGAGTTGCCACGGGACTCGGCGGCGAATTTCCATTGCTCGCCAGCGGCCACGATCAACAAGGACGGCTCCTTCACCATGGGGGCTGTGACTGCGACAGCCTCGTTCCGGTTCGCCAAGTGGATCGGCGAGTGGTTCGACAAGTCCGGCGCCAAGCTGGTGGTCGGCAAGGGCGGCATGAGCCCAGAGACCTACAAGGAGCACTTCGTGCCCAACGGCGCGATTTACCTGACCACCGTGGGTTATGGCACGGGCGCTCTGTTGGGCCGGGGTGTCGAGAACGTCGAGGCCGTCCACTGGAACGAGGACCTTGGCATGGCGCAGGCCATGTGGGTGCTGAAATGCCGTGAGATGGGGCCGTTCATTGTCGCCTCGGATCTGGACGGGAACTGCCTCTTTGAACGCGAGAACGCCAAGATCGCGCCCGGGCTGGCGGCGGCCTATGAAGGCACGCGCCCGGCGACTCTGAAGCGATACGGCGAGACGGACGACCGGACGGACGAAGTGATCTGACTGAAGTACGGCATCCACGAATCGCCGCAATCCGTCCCATTTTCGCGCAAAATTGCGCTTTAAGGCTCCGTTAGGAACTATTTTGCACAAACCTCGTGATTTCATCGCGAGGCAACATGGCCGACATACTGCTCATTGGTGACACGCGGGCGCGCATGGACAGCTATGCGCTGACGCTGAGCGCGGTCGGGCACGAGGTCGAGCTGTGCCGGACCGATCACGCCGCGCGCGACAGGTTGTTCGGCCCCTCGGTGGATCTGGTGGTTGTCGATGTGACCACGCCCGACAGCGCGCTCGGTCTCTTTTGCGGGCAGGCCCGGGCGGCCTGGCCGGGGGTGAAGGTTCTGGCGCTGGCGCCCTATCGGGATTTCAGCCACACCAAGCTTGACCAGATGGGGCTTTGGGATCCCACGGAAGTGCTGGTCCACCCGGTCTGCGACCGCCGTCTGGTCGAGAATTGCGGGCGGGTTCTCGCATGGGTGCAGGCGCCGCCCGCGCCCGAGGCAAGCCTGAGCGAACCGATCTGACCCCTTGCGGCCTGCGCCCCTGCGGGCTAACGCGGGGACATGTCCACCAGCAGCGCGCCTCTCCTCGCCGGTCTCTGGATGACCGGGGCCCTGATCTCGTTTTCCGTCATGGCCGTGGGCGGGCGCGAGGTCGTGGGCAATCTGGATACGTTCGAGCTGATGTTCCTGCGGTCCTGCATCGGGCTGGTGCTGGTACTGGGCTTCGGGCTGCTGATGGGACGGTTGGCGGAGGTCCGCACGGCCCGCCTGCCCTTGCATCTGATCCGCAATGTCTTCCACTTCTCGGCACAGAACCTCTGGTTCTACGCGGTCGCCTACATCCCGCTGGCGCAACTTTTTGCCATTGAGTTCACCACGCCCATCTGGATCGCTCTGCTTGCCCCCCTGCTGCTGGGCGAAACCCTGACCCGTTGGCGCATCATCGCCGCCGTGCTGGGCTTTGCCGGTATCCTCGTGATCGCCCAACCCGGGGCGGCGGAGTTGAACGTGGGTCACCTCACGGCCGCGCTGTCGACGCTCGGCTTTGCCGGATCGATCATGATGACCAAGGCGCTGAGCCGAACCGAGACCACGTGGACGATCCTCTTCTGGCTGACCTTCACCCAAGTCTTCTATGGCGCAATCTTCGTGTTCTGGGACGGCACGATCACTCTGCCCGAAGGACAGGACATACTCTGGGTCGGGCTGGTGGGGCTCTGCGGGCTCACGGCGCATATCTGTCTGACCACTGCGCTGACCTATGCACCGGCGTCCGTGGTCGCCCCCATGGATTTCGCCCGCCTGCCACTGATCGCCATGGTGGGCTGGGTCTTCTACGGCGAGCTGGTGACTATTGCCGTGGTCATGGGGGCCTTGCTGATCCTCGCCGCGAACACCTTGAACCTGCGCGCTGAGCAGGCCCGCGCCCGCCAGATGGAGGCTGCCGAATGAGTGACGAGAGAGCGGCGTCCGACCGGCTGGTGCGCAACAGCGAGGCCGGCATCGAGCGGATCCTCGAGATAATGCGCCGACTGCGCGCGCCCGACGGCTGCCCCTGGGATCGCGAGCAGACCTACGCCACCATCGCGCCCTATACGATCGAAGAAGCCTGCGAAGTCGCGGACGCCATCGAACAGGGCTCCATGGCCGATCTGCGGGACGAGTTGGGCGACCTGTTGTTGCAGGTGGTCTACCATGCCGAGATGGCGGAGGAGGACGGCGCGTTCGCGTTCCAGGACGTGGTCCGGGCGATCTCGGACAAGATGGTCCGCCGCCACCCGCATGTCTTCGGCTGGGAGGAAGGAGGCCCGCGCGCAGACCCCTCGGAGGTCGACTGGGAAGCGCTGAAGGCGGCCGAGCGCGCGGAGAAGGGCGAGCTGCGCGACAGCGTGCTGGACGGAGTGCCGTCGACGCTGTCCGGGCTCACCCGTGCCGTGGCGCTCACCAAACGGGCGGCCAAGGTGGGGTTCGACTGGACGGAGCCGGGGGACGTGCTGGCCAAGATCCACGAAGAGTCCGCCGAACTGGTCGCCGAGATCGGCGAGGATCAGGACAAGACCGAGGAGGAGTACGGTGATCTGTTGTTCGTCATGGCCAACCTTGCGCGGCATCTGAAGGTGGATCCGGAGAAGGCGGTGCGTCGGGCCAATGCGAAGTTCGACCGCCGTTTCCGCGCCATCGAAGCTGCACTCAAACATGAAGGCCGACGCCCCGAAGACGCGACACTGGCCGAGATGGACGCGCTCTGGGATCGGGCCAAGGCTGCGGAGCGCGGGGGCAGCTAGGACCGCCCAGCCACGGGCTCAGGGAAAGATGTTCGGAAATCCCGCCATGGACGGCACGTCGTCCGCAAGTACGGAGGCAATGATGCTTCTCCCCTCCCGGCGGAACAGAAACGCCTCCTCCTTCGGCCCCTCCGCCTCGTCGCGGGACGGCAGTCTCACGCAATAGGTCTGGCCGTCCAGCAACACGACACGGGTGCGCAGCACGCTGCCTTCATCGCCGCGATCATGGATCAGGATATGCAGTTCCAGGCCATCCGAATGCTCCCTGAAATGCACGAACGCATCCACCGTGCCCGAACTGAGATGCACGTCCTCGCCAACCGCTTCGAGCACATGCGCCGGGAACCCCGGCCTCGCATCTAACGAAAACGTCATGGCGCAGACTAGGATACACATGGGCAGAAAACTCAGGCCCAACAGCCTGTTGAGAATCCACATCTGGCCACCTCCCCGCGCGACCGGTCTTTGTTTGTTGGGGGACTGTGACCACAGATTCAAATATATGTCAAATTTAATGTCATTTATGTAATTATATAACTGTTGCAGTTGACGCGTTTACCCCTGCCGTCTTCTGCACTAGGAGTGCGCTCAAAGAACACGTGACAGCTTTGGAGAACCCGAATGACCGCAATCATCGATATCCTTGGGCGCGAGATCCTGGACAGCCGAGGCAACCCGACCGTCGAAGTGGATGTGATCCTCGAGGATGGCGAGATGGGCCGTGCGGCGGTGCCTTCCGGAGCCTCGACAGGTGCGCATGAAGCGGTCGAATGGCGCGATGGTGGCGCGCGGTACAAGGGCAAAGGTGTGCAGCAGGCAGTCGATGCCGTGAACGGCGAGATTGCGGAGGCCCTGATGGGTGTCGACGCCACCCAGCAGAGGGCTATCGACGAGGTCATGATCGGGCTCGACGGAACCCCCAACAAGAGCCGTCTTGGTGCAAACGCGATCCTTGGCGTATCGCTGGCGGCGGCGAAGGCCGCGGCGGAGGCCAGCGCCCTTCCGCTCTACCGCTATGTCGGCGGGGTCGCGGCGCGCACCCTGCCCGTGCCCATGATGAACATCATCAACGGGGGCGAGCACGCGGACAACCCGATCGACATCCAGGAATTCATGATCATGCCGGTGGGCGCGGGCTCGATCCGCGAGGCCGTGCAAGTGGGCTCCGAGATCTTCCACACCCTGAAGGGCGAACTGAAAGCCGCGGGCCACAACACCAATGTCGGGGACGAAGGCGGGTTCGCGCCGAACATCGCCTCAACCCGAGATGCCCTCGACTTCATCATGAAGGCGGTCGAGAAAGCAGGCTATACACCCGGCGATGACGTGATGCTGGCGCTGGATGCCGCCTCGACCGAGTATTTCGAGGACAGCAAGTACCACATGAAGGGCGAGGGCAAGGTGCTGACCTCGACCGAGAACGCCGATTATCTGGCGGCTCTGGTGGGCGACTACCCGATCATCTCCATCGAGGACGGCATGGCCGAGGATGACTGGAACGGCTGGGTCGATCTGACCGCCAAGATCGGGGGCAAGTGCCAGCTGGTGGGCGACGACCTGTTCGTGACCAATCCCGCGCGACTGAAGGACGGGATCGCAAAGGCTGCGGGCAACTCGATCCTGGTGAAGGTCAACCAGATCGGCACGCTGTCCGAGACGCTGGACGCCGTGAACATGGCGCACCACGCGTCCTTTACCGCGGTCATGTCGCACCGGTCGGGCGAGACCGAGGACGCGACCATCGCCGACCTCGCCGTGGCCACCAATTGCGGGCAGATCAAGACGGGCTCGCTCGCGCGATCGGACCGGCTGGCCAAGTACAACCAGCTG
>JBCDID010000102.1:0-9676 GCA_038749355.1 Pseudomonadota bacterium
CCATCTGGGCGACCAGCACGTCAGAGCTTTGGACGCGGAACTTCAGCCCGTTGGCGTCGGTTGGGTTCACCAGCGGCACGTTGGCCGACATCTGCTTCATGCCGTTGTGCCAGAAGGCCAGGCCCTGCAGGCCGCGGCGCTGCATGCTGTCCAGCAGGCCCTGACCGGCGTCGGACGCCTGAAAGCGCTCGACCGCATCGATGTTTGCGAACATGAAGGGCAGATCGAAGATGCGGAACTTCTTGGTAAACTTCTCGAACTTCGACAGGGAGGGGGCTGCCAGCTGCACGTCGCCCTGAAGCATGGCTTCGAGGACCTTGTTGTCGTTGTAGAGCGTGGAGTTCGGGAAGACCTCCATGCACATCTTGCCGTTCATCTCTTCGTTGATCCGCTTCTCCAGCAGCGACGCGGCGATCCCTTTCGGATGCTTGTCGGTGTTGGTGACGTGGCTGAACTTGACGACGACTTCGCCGTCGTCGCAGGCGGCGATGGCGGCGGCGGGCGCTGCGATCAGAGCAGCGGCCAGAGTGGTTTTCAGAAGAGCCTTCATGACTTCCCTCCCAATAGGTTGTGCAGCAGGGCTGCGTTTGCGTCGTCAGAAAGAGCCCGTGGGTGATAACTCGGCAAAGGTGATTCAGGCCGAAAAAAAGTTTGAATAAAATTAATGCTTTAAACAGATGCCGCAGCGATACGCGCGAGTTTGTCCGAAATCTCGGACAGAAACTCCTGTGCATATCGGGTTCCCGGGATTAGGCCTTGCGCCGCGGATTCACCGAATCGACTCAGGGGATCACCTTTGCCGAAGGCTGTCAGATTCGTCTTCATCGCCTATCTGGCCATCAGCCTCGTGATCGTCTGGCTGGTGTGGCGTGACGGCTATCGGAGTGCGCTTGAACGGCTGGCGGAAACCGGGCGCATCCGCGTCGAACAGGTGGCCGAACGGCTGGTGGATCAGCTCGACCGCTACCGGGTTCTCGCGAACCTGCTGGCCAAGGACCGCCGGGTTATCTCGTCTCTTTCCGCAGGTGAGGACGCGGGCGCGATCAGTCCATTCCTTCGCGACCAAGTGCTGGCATATGGGGCGGAGAGGATCGAGCTTCTCGACCGGGCCGGAACCGTGGTGGTCTCGTCCGATCCGCCTGCCGGTTACGTCTCCCGGCGCGGCTCCTCGCTTGTCACGGCGGCATTCAACGGGCGGCTCGGCACCGCCCATGTGCTTGAGTCCCGCAAGCGCCAGTTCCAGTTCAGTCGCGGCGTTGTCCGGGGACAGGCTCCGGCATCGGGCGCCGTGATCGTCTCGGCTGACATCGCCACGCTGGAGTTCGAATGGAACGTGGTGCCCGAAGCAATCGGCTTCTTCGATGACGATGGCGTGGTGTTCGTGTCGAACCGCCCCTCGCTCTTATTGCGTCAGGAAGGTGCTGAGGTGCCGGATGAAAGGTTCCAGCCGTTTCCTGAACATGGGCGCGAGACAATCGGCGTGCACGAGGTATGGCCCTTTGACGGGTTTGATGAGCTACCGGCAACCGCACTGGTCATCTCCCGTCCGGTTCCGCAGATAGACATGACCGCGCGAGGGTTCCTCGATGTCGCTCCGGCGCGCGCCGCCGCGGGTCAACGCGCCTGGCTAGCGGCCGCAATCATGGCCGTGCTGGGACTCGCAGCCCTCCTGATCGCGGTCTGGCGTCGGAGGGTCGCAGACCGTCTGGCCTTCGAGGCGGCCGCGAACACCCGGCTGGAGGCCAGAGTCGAACAACGCACCGCCGAACTGCGCGCCACGCAGGACCAACTGGTGCAGGCTTCCAAGATGACAGCGCTCGGTCAGATGTATGCGGGGCTGAGCCATGAGCTGAACCAGCCGCTGGCTGCCATCCGCGCCTTCGCCGAAAACGGCGCGCGATTGCTCCAACTGGACCGGCGAAGTGATGCCGAAGGCAATCTCGGCGAGATCTCGGCCCAGGTGGATCGCATGACCCGGATCATCAAGGGTCTGCGCGGCTTCGCACGAGTCGAGGACGAGCTCATCGAGCCGGTGGACTTCCGCACGGCTGTCACCGAGGCACTGGCGCTCACCCAGACCTCCCTCAGCCAATCCGGCGTGCACTTGACCACGAACCTGCCCGGCTCCGCTGTCATGGTGCGGGCAGGTCTCGTGAGATTGCAGCAAGTGGTTGTCAATCTGCTGTCCAACGCAGCAGACGCGACGGTCGACCGCGCGGACCGAAGAGTTGATCTGGTGCTTACCGAGGATGCGGTCCTGACGGTGCGCGATAACGGCCATGGCATCGAAGATACATCCCGCGTGTTTGAGCCCTTCTACACGACGAAGGAGCTTGGCACCTCAAAGGGTCTCGGCCTTGGCCTGTCGATATCCTACGGCCTGATCGGCAGCTTCGGCGGTGTCCTGACGGCCGAAAACCACGCTCAAGGCGGCGCTCTCTTCACCGTGCGCCTGCCGCTCGCCGGAGAGAGAGGCAGCTTATGACTGGCCAGATCCTGCTGGTCGAGGATGACGACGCGGTTCGCGCCTCTTTGACCCAGACCATCGAATTGGCAGGCATGGTGCCGCTTCCGATGTCGAGCTACGTGCAGGCGAAACGTTCGATCCGGGCGAACTTTCCCGGCGTGATCCTCACGGATATCAGAATGCCGCAGCAGGACGGTTTCGACGTGCTGCGCGCGGCACAGACCGCGGATCCGGACCTGCCAGTGATCATGCTGACCGCCCATGGTGGCGTGCCGTCCGCTCTGAAGGCCATGAAGGAGGGCGCATGGGATTACCTGGAGAAGCCCTGTTCCACCGACCGGCTGGTCGAGGTGCTGACCCGCGCGCTTGCCCACCGTGCTGTGGTGCTGAAATCCCGGCGCATTGAACGCGCGCTGCTGCGCAACGACCCGGCAGCGGTGAACTTTCCGGGCTCCGGCAAGGTCAGCGACGGATTGCGCACGGCGTTGCGAGCAGCAGCCGAGGACCGTGGCAATGTCTATCTTTGGGGCGACGCTGGCACCGGACGGCGTCAGGCGGCATTTGTCGTCAACCAGCTTGCAGCCGAGCCCTGTCCCATTGTGCGGATCGACTTGGGAAGGCCTTTTGACAATGCAGACCTGGAACTGCCGGAAGGGCCGGTGGATATCATTTGCCGCAATGCCGGGCCCGATGCCCGGGCGGCAGTTGATGCGCTGCTCGCACGTGCCTCGCGGCATGAGGACCTCCGGCTGATCGTCCTCGGCGATGCAGGGATCGAGACGCTTGGATGGCGCGGGGCAACAGCAGCGGGGTTTACCGAGATCCGACTGCCCACCGTGCATGAACGCGGCGAGGACTTGCTGGAGATCTTCGAAGTGCTGCTCCGTCAGACCGTCCGTACCCTCAACATCGACTTGCCGACGGTGCCCGAAGCCGTGGCTGCCCGACTGACCACCAGCGACTGGTCGGGCAACCTGCCGGAGTTGCGCAACTTCGCGATGTCTTTCGCCCTCGGGGCGCAAACGCAGTATGAAGCACTGCCAAACCAGACATTGGCGGATCAAGTCGAGGCTTTCGAAAAACTGGTGATCAGCGAGACGCTGCGGCGCACTGGCGGCAATGCTGTCGAAACCGCCAAATCGCTCGGATTGCCTCGAAACACACTTTATGATCGCTTGAGCCGCTACGCACTCTCACCCAAGGATTTTCGCTCAAAATCAATTGGTTGAATCTGCGTCATAGGCCCATGAAATCGTATGCGTCTATGCGATCCAAACACTCGGGACTCAGCCGCATCAGACAAACGTCTCGAGCCAATCTATCGGCGACTATCAGCAAAGAAGGTCCAGCGATGCCTTGACCGCGGTCGTGGATTGCCTTCTGCTCAAAGTCACCCATGCAGCCGATGTCAGGGTGCGCGAGGTGCTGACGCTTGGACTGTGATCGTGATTGCCAGCGCCCACTCCGGCTGCAGTGCGGTGCACGATAAAACTGCTGGCGGGGGAGCCAGCGACACTAGGGAGATCAATTCATGAGAAAGCTCTTCAAATCTGCCGTCAGCGGCGTTGCGGCCGCAGCAGTTCTCGCTGGCTCGGCCAGCGCCGCCTGCACCAATGATGTCTGGAACAAGGTCATGGAGCGCGGCAAGATCGTGATCGGCGTCAAAGCTGACTACAAGCCCTGGGGCTTCCGCGACGAGAGCGGCAAACTGGTGGGCATGGAAATAGACATGGCCATGGATGTGGCTGCGAAAATGGGCGTGGAAGCCGAACTGGTGCCAGTCCAGTCGTCCAACCGGATGCAGTTCCTCGAGCAGGGCAAGGTCGACATGTTCATCGCAACCATGTCCGACCGCGCGGACCGGCGCGAGATCGTCGGCATTCCGGGACCCAACTATTACACCTCGGGCACCAACATCATGTCGCCCAAGGCGCTCAGCTTCACCAAGTGGGAGGACTTGAGCGGCAAGCCCGTCTGCGGCAAGCAGGGAGCGTTCTACAACAAGATGGTGGAGGAGCGTTACGGGGTCGAGATCGTGGCGTTCACAGGGAATGCCGAGGCCAAGCAGGCACTGCGCGACAAGAAGTGCGTCGCCTGGGTCTATGACGACTCGTCCATCGGATCGGACCTGGCGTCCGGCAATTGGGCCGAGTTCGAGATGCCGCTGGCATCCGAGGACGACAACCCGTGGGGGCTCGCCGTACCGCTCGCCGAGAACGCCTGTGTCTTCGGAAACTTCATGTCGGGCGTCCAGTACAACTGGCACCGTGAGGGCACACTGATCGACCTGGAAGCCAAGTGGGGCATCAAACCGACGGCTTATCTGAAGACCCAGGCGGATCGTTACAGCGACTGGATCAAGTAACTGATGCGATAACGAGAACAGGGGCGGGCCAAACACTCGCCCCAAGCACATGCAGGAGGATACATGTTCAGCCACATCATGATCGGGAGCAACGACATCCCGCGCTCGAAGAAATTCTATGACGCGCTGCTGGGCGTGTTGGGGGCATCCCCCGCCGAACCGGACGCAAAGGGCCGGCTGCGTTACATCCACGATGGCGGTGTGCTGATGATCACCTCGCCCATTGACGGGAACCCGGCAACCGGGGCGAATGGCGGGACCATCGGCTTCCGGGTCACCGGCCCCGAGCAGGCCAACGAGTGGCACAAGACCGGATGCGAGAACGGCGGCACCGCCATCGAGGACCCGCCGGGCGAGCGGGGCAACCACCAGCGCCGCCTCTACCTCGCATACCTGCGCGACCCGGACGGTAACAAACTCTGCGCCCTGCACCTTATGCCGTCTGGGTGAGCCCCTCAGGGATGGGTCAGGTCGGCGGGTACTTTTGGCAAGATGATGGGGTGGATCATTTTCTGCGAGGGTCCCGCCCCTTCATGGCTCCGCTGCTTTCTGCGGCGGCGACCATCTGACGAGCGCGATCGAGGATCTCTGCAAGCCATCCTTCAGCCCAGCCAGACCATGACGCTCCAAAGGCCGCGACGGCATCGGCGTTCGTAACAAGCCACTTGATCAGGTCCCAGTTCGCACTTCCAGCCGTCCCGAGGAGCACACCGCCGCTGAGCGCAATGACCGTGTTCTTGGACAGGGCATCCGCCACTGGAGCGAGCCTCGCCGTTGAGGCCCTGGATTGACGTTGCCAGATAGTGGCGCAGACGCGTGCCAAACTGACCTGGCGCGTTCAGGATGCGGTCGGCGAGGTCCTGTAGAGAGTCCTCCCAGCCGGGACCCGGTGGTTTGTCAAAGTATCGGTCCCGGCGACCTTCAAGCACCTCGACATCCTGGGTACCGAGGACCAGTCCCGCACCAAGGCTCACAACAGTTTCGAGCGCGTTCAAAAGCTCGGCATCGTACGCATCTTCACGGGTCGCATTGTCCCGGCCAAGGTCGATGCGAAGAGCTTCCAGTTCGAGGTAGACATCGACCGGGTCGAGTTCCTCGAACGGGCAATCCAATGCCTTTGACAGAACGCGCGCTTTTTGCGCGAGCGCGTAGAACTGGTTGCCCGCCTTCTGCTCCAGAGCAGTCGAAGCCTTCTGCAACCTCTCATGCATCTTGCGGCGCAGTGGGTCAGCGATCTCTTCGGCAGTGAGGGCAAGATCTTCAACCTCGAGTTCCCCATCCTCCGCATCGACCTGCAGGCCGTCGATCTGCCTTGGAACCTCAATTTGAGGTGTCTCTGAGGCTGGCGGTTCAAGCGGATAGCGTTCCCGCAGCCATGCCGTCAGGCGTTCTGTGCGCTCCGGCATGTCTTCGATTTCGGAGATCTCTTTCAGGTCCGGCTCGGCCTCGCAGGCGGGGATGCCTTGGAAGTAGATCGCCTCGAGCGCGGATAGCCCGGCCAGCGGCGACAGGTCGGAAACCCGTGCGTTGTCGAGATGGAGGGTTTGCAGCGCGGAGAGCCCCGCCAGCGGTGACAGGTCGGAAACCTGTGTGTGGTCGAGAAGGAGAGTTTGCAGCGCGGAGAGCCCGGCCAGCGGCGACAGGTCGGAAAACTGAGTGTCGCTGAGAAAGAGACTTTGCAGCGCGGAGAGCCCGGCCAGCGGCGACAGGTCGGAAATCTGTGAGTTGTCGAGATCGAGGTATTGCAGCGCGGAGAGCCTGGCCAGTGGCGAAAGGTCGGTAACCTCTGTGCTGCTGAGAAAGATAGTTTGCAGCGCGGAGAGTCCGGCCAGCGACGAAAGATCGGTGATCTGGGTGCCATGCAAATCGAGGCGTTCCAGCACACCAAGTTCCGCAATTTCGGGCGGCAAAGCGGTTAGGTGATTGAAGCGGCTGTCCCCTTTCTGAGTTTCTCCGTTGTACACATTGTCGCGTATGAGCCGATCCAACACCAACAGCTTCGCACCACGTGCCTTCGCATCCGCAATGCGCTCTTGCGCCAACTCATAGGCTTCCCGCTGCTCGGGCTTCATCTCTTTCGGGGTCATGGCTGCTTCTGCCTCCTGCCCCTTAGTATGGGGCCCAGCGCGGGTGCGGTCCAGCGCTGGACATCCCACGGGCCTTGCGGCACGGTCCTGCGGCAGGGGGGTCCATGGAAGATTTCTTCCGACAATTGGCCGACGATGCGCCGCGCTGGAACTTCATCTGGATGTATGAGGACCGCCAGCAGGGCAAGGTGCTGGCCGGGCTCTGGATGACCGTCAAGCTGAGCGTCTTGTGCTTGATCTTCTCGGTCGTCATCGGGCTGGTGGGCGCGTGGATGCAGGGGTCGCGCTCAGCGTGGGTGCGGGCAATCGTGGCGGGCTACATCCAGTTCTTCCGCAACACGCCGCCCTTGGTGCAGCTCCTCTTCTTCTACTTCGCGCTCGGCCAGTTCACCCCCGTCGTGACCGGGCCCGACGGGTGGACGGTGCAGCCGATCATCTCGAACGTGGGCTGGGCGGTGATTTCGCTGTCGATGTTCGCTGGCGCCTTCAATGTCGAGATCTTTCGCGCCGGGATCGAGGCAGTGCCCGAGAGCACGCAGGAGGCTTCCGAAAGTCTCGGCTTCTCACGCTTCCAGACCTACATTTACGTGGTGCTGCCGCTGGCCTTCCGGGTGTGCCTGCCCGCGCTGAACAACAACCTCGTCAATCTGGTGAAGACCACGACGCAGGCCTACGCCATCGCGGTGCCGGAGCTGCTCTACCACTCGGTCAGCATCTGGAACGACTATCCGAGCGCGCAGTACCCGACCATGCTGCTGGTCTTTCTCGCCTATATCGTGCTGGTCGGTATCCTCGTCTTCGGCATGGACCGGTGGGAGCGGGCCATGAAGATCCCGGGATACGGGATATGAGGATCGCAGGGATCGACAAGCCAGGGCAGACGGATCTGGCGGTCCTGCATCCGTTCGACCCGCGCGGCGTTACGCCGGATGGGTACATCTTCACCCGCTGGGTTGCGGGGCTGCCCTGGTGGACGCCCTTCCTGATCGCGGGCGTGGCGATGCTCTGGCCCGCTTTGGCATACGCCCAGACGGGGTACTCGACAGCGCAGGCGTTTGACGCGCTCTGGCGCTGGATGCCGTTCCTCCTCTGGTCCGGGTTCTTCTTCAACGTACTGATCTCGGTGCTGGCCATGGCCATCGGGACAGTGGCGGGCGCGGCACTAGGGCTTGCACAGATCTCCCCCAGCCGGCCCATGCGCCGCGCGGCCTGGTTCATCACCCAGCTCTTCCGCAATTCCCCATGGCTTGTGCTGCTGTTCATCGTACTTTTGGCCTTCCCGTTCGAGATCGTGATCTTTGGCGTGATCATCCCCATCCCCGACTGGATGAAGGGTGTCATTGGGCTCTCGCTGCCGGTCATGGCGAACATCTCGGAGGTGGTGCGCGGGGCAATCCAATCGGTGCCGACCGCGCAATGGGAGGCCGCCGAAAGCCTCGCCTTCACGCGCCGCCAGATCCTCTGGCAGATCATCCTCCCGCAATGCTTCAAGCGCATGATCCCGCCCTGGATGAATTGGTATGCGATCCTGACCATGGCGACGCCGCTGTGCACGCTGCTGGGGATCGAGGAACTGATCACGCTGAGCCGTCAGGCCATGGAGTCCGAGGACAACCACCCGGAGCTTTTGGTCCCGTTCTACGGCTTCGCGCTGATCCTGTTCTTTGCCTATTGCTACCCGATCGCCCGCTGGACGATCTCGCTGGAACGCCGCTACGCGGTCAAATTGTGAGGAAGGATATGAAGATCGACGAGAGCCATTTCGTGAAGGACGAAGCCGCGCTGCGCGAGATCATCACCTATGCCAGCCCACGTGCGGCGGTGAAGGTGATCGACCATATCGACAGCAACTGCGAGCGGTTCATCGCGGCCTCGCCTTTCCTTGTCATGGGAACATACGGCCCGGACGGGCTGGTGGACCTCTCGCCCAAGGGGGACCCGGCGGGTTTCGTGAAGGTGCTGGACGAAAAGACCCTGCTGGTGCCGGACCGGCTGGGCAACGGGCGGCTCGACAGTTTCGGGAATCTGCTGGCCGATCCGACTGTCAGCCTGCTGTTCCTGATCCCCGGCCACAACGACACGCTGCGCGTTGGCGGGCGCGGGCAGCTGACCACGCAGCCGGACCTGCTGGAGAGCCTGGCAGTCAAGGGCCGCGTGCCCAATCTCGCGCTGATCGTCACGGTCGAGGAGGCCTATCTGCACTGCGCCAAATGCATGGTCCGCTCGAAGATGTGGCACCCGGATCACTGGCCAGACACCGCGGACGTACCTGCAATGGGGGAGGTCATGATGGCCCATGGCAAACTGCTCGAACGCGGACTGGTGGGAAGCGCGCAGGAGATGCAGGCGATGATCGACAAAGACGCCGAGACGAAGCTCTACTGAAGCCGGGGATCATTATGAGCTGGACACCTGACCAACCGATCATCTCGCTAAAAAAGGTGCACAAGAGCTTCGGCGATCTCGAGGTGCTGAAGGGTGTCTCCTTCGACGTCATGAAGGGAGAGGTGATCTGCATCATCGGCCCGTCCGGGTCCGGCAAGTCCACGCTGATCCGCTGCATCAATGCGCTGAATGACATCCAGGCCGGATCCATCACGGTTGAGGGGCAGGAGGTCCACGATCCCGAACTCGACAAACTGGAACTGCGCAAGAAAGTCGGGATGGTCTTCCAGCAGTACAATTTGTTCCCGCACAAGACGGCGCTGGAAAACATCATGATGGCGCCGATCCGGGTGTTGAAGGAGCCGAAACCGG
>JBCDID010000103.1:0-9618 GCA_038749355.1 Pseudomonadota bacterium
ACCTCCTGGAACTCGGTAACCTGCACCCCGTCCTTCAGCTTGATCGCGTCCTTACCGATCAGGTCGATCAGGGAGATGTGGCTGTCGAGGTTCACGCGCACGCACTGCCAGTTGAGCCGAGCCGCCACTTGCTCGATATGGGTCGACTTGCCGGTGCCGTGATAGCCCTGGATCATGACGCGGCGGTTATGGGCAAAGCCCGCCAGGATCGCCATCGTGGTGTCGCGGTCGAAACGGTAGGTCTCGTCACGGTCGGGCACGCGGTCGGACGACTCGGCAAAACCCTTGACCACCATGTCCGTGTCGATCCCGAACGCCTCGCGCACCGAGATATCCACTGTCGGCATTTCCTGCGCGCTCATACCGCCATCCGCCATTGTCATATCCTGTGAGAGTTACCGCCCGCCCGTCTGGACCATAGTGCGGTGCAATGCAAGCGCAAGGAGGTCGCTGGTCACGGGATCACGTGGGTGTGGAATCAGGGAGGGAGAGCCGGATGGGCCCGCGTGCCATCTCCGGCTCGATATCGAGACCCTTTTGGGTGATGCGCAGGCGCCCCTCGGCGACCATGCGAGCAGCGGTTGCACGGACCACGGGCATCAGCGGCCGCCAATCGTCTGAGAGCGCGCGGGCGACCTCGGACGGGCAGATGCTCTTGCCCGGTACACGCCGGGCCAAAAGGTCGAGCATCGCATTTTCTATATCCATGGGGCGAAGGTAGCCCGGGACTGGACGCCTGCGAGGCAACGGGCCATGCTCGGCGCATGATCCGTTTGCTCCTTTGTCTGATCCTCATTGCGCTTCCCGCCCGCGCCGAGATGCCAGCGGGACATGATGATCCGCGGTTTCAGGCAGCGGTGGCGGCATGGCTAGACGCGGATGACCAAGCCTCTTTGCCTGCATTCGCTGCGTTGGCACGGGAAGGCAACACGGCTGCACAGATCCTTCTAGCGCGGATCGATATGCAGAGAACCCACCCCGGCCCTTGGCTAAAAACTTTGTCGCAGGAGGAGCTGAGAACCCTTTTCCGAAAGCCGAATGGAAAGTTCCCAAAAAGCTGGTTGGCTGTCGCGGCAGACAAGTCGGTTCTGGCAGCAGCGCTGCAGGATAGCAGGTTCAAGGACAGAGACCGACGCACACTCGCCAAGCTTATCGCTTTAGGTGAAACCCGTATCGCCGCGCAGCTAGCTAGTCGCTTGATGAACTTCGCTGAGTATGATGCGGTTATAGAAGCCATCCACGGAAGGACAAACGATCCGCAGTTGATGGAGATTGCGTCTGTTGCTGCACTCTATTCAGCTTCCGAACAGGCACGGATGCTGCGTGAACTGAAGTTGAACGCTACGACAATGGGCGCTCTGCAGCTACTTCTTCCTAGCATGCTTGAGCGGCTTGGTATTGCTGAGGGCGAGATTGACCAACAGGCGATGGTAGAGATCGCCTGGGCGGTTTCCGGTCGACTACCCGAGGGACATGGAGATCGCGTTATCCGCAACGCTTTCTTAGAGTCGATCACTAGGATTCCCGAAGGTGCTGCGCTTGCGCGCTTGTGCAAGAAAGCTTGCCAGCAGAGCTTTGGATCATGTTTCAGTATGGGTATGTTTGTGGCAGGCGGCCTTTCCGGTCTCGACAAGGTCGGGTCGCCCGTTCAATCGCTGATACCACAAAAGCTCTACATGGCCTCTGCGCGTGCGCCGGAAGACACACTCAATGCAATGGCTGGGATGGCACACGCGTTGCCTGGGCTTGTTGACAGCCGGCAGGGCGCTCAGAGACATGACAGGTGTCTTGCCGCACAGATATCGGAACGCCTCAAATGACCTACGGAACCATCACGATCGAGACCGATGCGCCGGTGGGTAGCGTTGCTTACCCTCAACCTGCCGGACAAGCACAATGCGCTGGCGCCGCAGATGGTTGCCGTGTTGCATAAGGCGGCATGGCCAGCGCTGGACTGGACGCGTGCGAGGCTACTGGCCATGCTCGACGCATGATCCGTTTGCTCCTTTGTCTGATCCTTATTGCCGTGCCCGCCCGGGCGGAGATGCCGGAGGGCCATGATGATCCGCGCTTTCAGGCGGCGGTCGACCTGTGGTTTACGGGGGACGACCAGGCGATTGAGCGCTTCGAGACGCTGGCAGAGCAGAACAACATCGCCGCAATTGTGGTTCTTGCCACGATTCCGGTGGACTACCGATATCAGCGCTATTGGAAGAGACTAGAAGCCGCTGCAGAGTCGTCGTCTTTGGCGCATGCCATACTCGCCTCCGGGAGCCTGCCGAACACGGCCAGCGAACTGAACCAGACCGTTGAGGCGCTTCTCGATCACGATGAGTTCGCCCGTGCATTTCGTTACATTGGTCGGGCGACGCGCGGCTGGCGGCAAGTTGAGCACGACATTGTGCTTGAAGACGCCACAATCGAAAGGCTCATGGGGCCCAGCGTGCCGCTACTCCAGCGACTCAAATTCCTCGGTCAAGAATTCTCGGAACACGTAGACAGGAAGACCTTGGCACACTGGGGGCAAAGGCTATGCGCCGAAACCGTGTCAGATGGCAGGCATATCCCCCTCGTGTACCTTTGTAGCGAAACGGACGAAGAAAAGATCCGGCAGATGAATTTGCGTGTGTTCGGGGGCGATTTCTCGAGTCCTCAGTCTTGGGCGGACAAACAGATCGCAGAGTGGCTGATGTCCGAAGTTTCTGACATTTCTCTGTCATGTCGGAAGGCTTGTCCCCGAAGAGAGAACGATTGTTCTTTGGTGCTGTTCTCGATGGATGCAGCATTCTATGGCAGGGTTGGATTTGGCTCTCCGAGCCTGCTCCTTATTTCGGATGCGGACTACGTTCGCTCGAAGCGAGCGCAACTGGATCTCTGGCATCACATTTGGCGACTATTCCCGGCTAAGGACTCGGTTGCGTTGGCCTCCGTTCCGGACAGTTTCCCAAAGTGCCTGATGACTATGGCGGCGGAGTATCGCGAGATTTTCGAGGCAAGTGGTGGATGAATAACCAGACTACAACCGTGTAAACCGAGGCGAGGAGGTGGCCATGTTCATCCTCAACCAGCTTGAGAAGCACAATGCCATGGCAATGCAGATGATTGCCGAGTTGCATCAGGCGGCATTGCCAGCGCTGGACTGGACGCGTGCGAGGCTACGGGCCATGCTCATCCCATGATCCGTTTATTCCTTTGCCTGATGCTGATTGCGATGCCCGTCCGGGCAGAGATGCCAACGGGCCATGATGACCCTCGCTTTCAAGCGGCAATGAGCGCGTGGTTGAACGCTGATGACGAAGCTTCCTTGCCCACGCTTGGTGCTCTCGCCCGAGACGGCAACACAGCCGCTCAAATCCTGCTGGCCCGTATCGAATACGCCCATGTCCTCTACGGCCCTTGGGTCGCAGCCCGTACTTCCCGGGATCGACGTGAGTTGTTTCGCGAACAGAGCGGCGGATTTGGCCGTAGTTGGTTGTTCGCGGCCTCGGAGAACTCGCGTCTCGCGGCAGCTCTGAATGACAGTCGAAACAGCGAGCCCAAGCCGGATACACTGCCAATGTTGGTTGAACTGGGCGAGGTTCGGGAAGCATACAATCTGTCGCTGACGCTGATTGCGGCCGGACGCGCTGCGGAAGTGCTGGAGCATCTCGATGATAAGACGAATGAACCGCTTCTGATCCGTGCCGCATGGATCGCCGCCTTGGAAACGGAAACAAGCCCCAAAAACCCGCTGCCTCAGCTTGCATCAGACCCACGATTGGGTCCGATAGGGGATGGCGATCTCTCGCTGTTGGATCAGTGGGTGTTCAGTCTCGTGTCCGGAACCCAATTGAAGGAGGCATCGAAGCGGCTGAAGCCGTCGGAAATGGCACCTACCAACGACTGGATAGATACACTCGACGACAGGGTTTGGACTTTGTTCGGGCTGCCCAGCGAGGGTGGCAAGGTTCCTGCGGATGACTTCGCAATGGAAGTTGCTCGCGCGCCTGAGTCTGCTCCGTTGGCGGCTCTCTGCCAGAGACGCTGTGCTGGCAGTTTTCTGATCTGTTTTCGTATGGGACTTCGCGCGAGTGGCGGTCTATACCGTATCAAGCACCTCGGTTCGCCGGTAGAAACACTGATCCCGAACAAGATTTACCGGAACTCTCAACGTGCCCGTACTGACGCACTTGATCTCATGCTACGGCTTCCTCTGTTGGACAAGCTGAGTCCGGAGCTGACACCGCAGAGCTTTGATCAGTGCTTGGCGGACATCATCGAAGAACGACGCGGATGACTACCAGATCATTGCCATCGAGACCGATGCGGGGGCGGGGGTGGTGCTCACCCTCGATCTGCCGAGCATGACGCGTTGGCGCCGCAGTTGATCGCCGAGCTGCATCAGGCGACACGGCCAGCGCAGTACTGGACGCCTGCGAGCCCACGGGCCATGCTCGGCAGATGATCCGTTTGATCCTTTGTCTGATCCTTATTGCGCTACCCGCCCGCGCCGAGATGCCGGCGGGTCACGATGATCCACGGTTCCGCGCGGCAGTCGAGGCGTGGCTTGACGGCGAGGACCAAGCCATAAGCACAATCTACGATCTCGCAGGTAAGGGCAACGTCGCCGCCCTGATCTTGTATAGCCGCATGACAAAGCATGCGCGCATAGGTGAAGCAAAGCGGCTGGACTATTTCTGGCTGGATTTCGCGAAAGACTCGCCTCTGGGCCTGGCCTTCGGCATCTCATGGGAAACTTTGCCCCAGCGCACTTCCGTGGAAAGAGTGGAGACATTCCTCGCCCTCGGAGAACATCGCGAGGCAGCTAATAGACTGCGCCGCGCAGCGTCGGAAGCGAGATCTGCCGAACACAAGTTTGCGATTCCCGGCACCCTCATTGAACGCGTCCTAGGGCCACAGCTCGACCCACTGGACAGGTTCGCGACAATGTTCGCGCTTTGGGACGAAATTGATGACAGCACGCTCGCTAACGTGTTCTTGAGTCTGTGTGACGAGGCAAACCGCGCACCGTCCAGGCACGGCGCAATACTGCGGTTCTGCGAAGCAGTATCCGCAGGGGACAGCGAGACGGAGGCGGCCATTCGCGCGGCCCTGCTGAATTCTCGCGCGACAGCCGACCCATTTGGTCGCGGCAGAAAGATCGTTCGCGATTGGCTCGATGATCTAGGAAGCATCGCGCACTCTCGGCTTTGTCGCCGGATCTGTCCGGACGAGGTCGGCGCATGTGCCATCGAGGTTTGGTACCAGACCAGCGAAATTTGGGGGTTTCTGGCCATCGGCTCGCCCGTTGAGACCCTGGTATCCCAGCGGGACTATGTGGGCTCTCGGCGCTCGGATCTGGAGCTGTGGGATTTTCTTTCCGCGCGGCGTGACGGGTTCTTGCAGTACGGTATGGACACAGGATGGGCCGAGGCACCGAGTTGCTTGCTGCGCGCCGTAGACTCGGGTCGCAACCCTTGGAGGCAGACTTCAGAATGACCTACCAGACCATCACGATCGAGACGGATGCGCGGGGGGTGGCGATGCTGACCCTCAACCTGCCCGATAAGCACAACGCTTTGGCCCCTCAGATGATCGCCGAGTTGCATCAGGCGGCGGATCAATTGGGGGCGGACAAGTCGGTGCGCGTGGTGGTGCTCACAGGCGCAGGTAAGAGCTTCTGTGCGGGCGGAGATCTCGGCTGGATGAAGGAGCAGTTCTCCGCCACACGCGAACAGCGCATGGCTGAGGCACGCAAGCTCGCCCACATGCTCGGCGCGCTCAACGAACTGCCCAAACCGCTCATCGGACGTATCAACGGGCAGGCCTATGGCGGCGGCATGGGCATGCTCTCGGTCTGCGATGTCGCCGTTGCCGCCAGCAGCGCAAAATTTGGCTTCACCGAGGCACGACTCGGCCTGATCCCCGCCACAATCTCCCCCTATGTGCTGGCGCGCATGGGAGAGGGGATGGCGCGACGGGTGTTTGCCTCGGCGCGCCTGTTCGGGGCGGAAGAGGCCCGCGAGATGGGATTGATCGCGAGGGTGGTCCCTGACGCGGGCCTCGACGCCGCCATCGACGCCGAGATCAAGCCGTATTTGTCGGCTGCCCCGGGGGCGGTGGCAGCGTCCAAGGCGCTCGCACGCTCCCTTGGTCCCAGAATCGACGAAGATACCATCGAGCGCACGATCCGATTGCTGGCGGACAGCTGGGAACAGGCTGAGGCGCACGAGGGCGTCTCGGCCTTCTTCGAAAAGCGCAAACCGATTTGGCCCTGACGGGCGCCGGTGCATCAATCCCGCTGCGCGGAAAAGGATGCACCCTACGCGGCATATCGGTCAGAGCCCCGCGTAGGGTGCATCCAAAGTGTGCTTGCACACATGATGCACCGAAGCCCGCAGGGCACAGGAGGGAAGATGACCAAACCACCCAAGAAGAAGCTCTCGAAGAAAGTGCTCAAGACGCTGGCCGGGGTGTCAACACCGACGATCACCTATCAGCTCATGCGCCTTCACGGGCTGCACAACACCGGGCTTCGGGACGTCATGCCTTTGGATCCCGGCCTCGCGCCCTTTGCCGGACCGGCCTTCACGCTCCGCTATACGCCACTCCGCGAGGATCTGCTGGATCAGCAGTACATGGACCACAAGTCGAACCTTATGACGCCTGCCATCGAGGAGTGTCCCGAGGGCGCGGTGTTCCTGATGGAGTCGGGCGGCAACCGGGATGTCGGGCTGCTCGGCGGCAACATCGTCATGCGTCTTGCCCGCCGCGGCGTTGCGGCCGCAGTCACGGACGGCGCCATGCGCGACATCGAAGAGATCAGGGGCGCGGGCATGCCGGTCTGCTGCACCAACGTGGCATCTCCGGCATCTATGGCGGAACTGATGCTGATTGAGACCGGCGGGCCCGTGACGGTCGGCGGCGCGGCCATCTTCCCAGGCGACATCATCGTTGGCGACAATGAGGGCGTCTGCGCGATCCCGCAGCATCTGGCGGCCGCCATCGCCGAGACGGGGCCGCCGCAGGATCATCTCGAGGGCTGGGTGAATCGCGAACTCTCCTCGGGCAAGCCCATCAAGGGGCTCTATCCGCCGGACGCGAAGGCCAAAGCTGCCTATCAGGCCTGTATCGAGGCAGGCGAACCGGACTGAGCGCCCGTCACTGTCTCATCTCGGCAATCCTGTTCCAAATTCTGACAGGCCAAGGCGGCAGTGTTTGCGTGGCCTTGATCCCCGGCCTAACGTACTTCCCATCAGAAGGGGGCACTGCCTGTGCGTTGTTTGACAGGTTTCATTTGGGTCTTTGGTGCTGTGGCGTTGATCTGCCAGGCGGCCGTGGCCCATGGCGGTCTCGGCCATGCCTATGATCGGATGATCGCCGAGGACTTCGCGCCAGAAGCAACCTGGGCATTTGCCGACCAGGCGGAGGCGGCAGGCGACCCGGATGCGGCGATCGCGGCGCTCGAGCAGTTGCTCGTACGAGACCCAGAGAATCGTGAAGCACATGCGCGGATGGCACGGCTCTACGCAGCAGTAGGCAATGATGCGTTGGCCAAAATCCACCGGGACCTTGCCGGTCTGGCCCCCGAGACCCAGGTCTGGGGCCGCGCATCGGTCGGAGTTGCGCATGAGACCAACCCTTCAGCCGCACCCAGCAACGCGATCGTGCCGATCTTCAACGCCGGTGCGAACGCGTTTGTCCAGATCGCGGCCGGACAGGAGCGGGCGGACCAGCTTGGCACGGTCAGGCTCGACCTGAACATGGCGCACGGGCTGTCCGAGACCGCCTTGCTGGCCGCAGAGGTTTCGGTCAATGCGGATACTTATGCGGCAACAGAAGAACTTAGCAGCCTGCAAATTCAGGCGACGGTCGGGCCCTGGCTCTCGACGCCTTCGCTTGGGGAAGGCACCTCGATCCGGCCGTTCCTTACTGCTGGCGCGGGGATGCTGGACAGTACGCCCTATTATGGTTCGCTCGGCGCGGGCGTGGTGGTGAACCTGCCCCTGTCCGAGACGCTGGCGCTGAGCGTGCTGACCGATCTGACCTACGCCAACTATTCTGCCACGATCTTCAACGGCTTTGATGGCGATACGCTGGATAACCTGCTGGTGCGCGGAGGTGGGCAACTGGGTGGCAGCGTGGGCAGCGTGGGGTACTCGGTCTACGCCTTTCTCGGCTATGCTGCAGCAGATGCTGAAGAAGAGAGCTACCTCTCCCTGCGAGGTGGGGCTCTTGCCTACACCGCAATCCCGGGCGCCGAAGAGATGCTGGGCATGCCCGTCACCCTCCAGATCGGCACGAAAGCGGACTGGTTCGCGTACTCGGAAGCCAACCCGGTCATCGACCCCACCCAATCGCGCGAGGACTTCTGGCTGGGCGGGCAGGGGGCGCTGATCCTGGGACTGACGGACGATCTCGATCTGACGATTGGTGCGGACTACGTGCGGCGCTTTTCGAACATCGAACTCTTCGACAGCCAGAACCTCAGGGTGTTCATGGAGTTGGGGGTCGACTTTTGAACTCTACCGATCCTTTTGCGACGCTGGCTTGCCCGCCCGGGTATCTCCCATCCGGTCAGCAATCAGTGCCGTGTAGGCAACGGGCGCCGCTGGAGGTCGGATCGAGGTCCCAATACTCTCAGACCATGTTGGCTTTCGGCCACCGACTCGTGCTAGTCTCCGCCTCGGGTAGGGGCTTCGCGTCGAAACAGGCGCAGGCCATATTGGAGTAGGCACGTTGTTTTCCAGGTTAATCGCCCTTCCCACATTGGCCATTGTTATGGCCATTGGTCTGTCTTCCCCGAACTCCCATGCGTCCGAGACCGAGGTGCAGTTGACCGAGGGGAACATTGTTCTCTCGAACCAGGATGGCTCGCAGATCACGATGGCCCCGGGCAGCGACGTGGCTCTCAGCAAAGACGCTGATGGAACTGCGGTGGTCACGTTGAACGGGGGCGATGTTTATCTCTCCAATGTGCTGCAGCGTGATGGCAAGCCTCTCCGGCTGCGCATGGGCGACGAAGTCGTCGAGATCAATCGCGCGAGCGTCATCGTCAATCGCGCGGGCGGCAACATGGACGTGACCATGTTACACGGGCGGCGGGTCAGTTTTGGCGGAGGAGCAACGGTGTTGACGCAGGCAGGAACGCGGATCCGCATGGGGGGCGGTGGCGCGCCCAAAGTCGACCGCCCGAGCGCAGCGCAGATGTCGGCACTGAAGGGCTCGGTCGGGATCCTGTCCGGCAAACCACTCGGCGCACGACCGAACGAGGGACGACCGCGGGCGCAGGGTGCGCAACCACCGAAGCCGCCGCAGTCACAGGTGCCGGGTCAGATCCAGCAGCAGATCGCGGCGAAGCCTCCACGCCAGCGCAATAACGGACCCATGCCGCCTGCCTTCCCGAACCTTCCAGGTCTCAATCCGCCGCCACCGAGCGGCGGCCCCGGGCCAATGTCGGGCGAGCCACCGAAGATGCCTGGCGGTATGCCGCCAGGTATGCAACCTGGGATGCCTCCGGGCATGCAGCCGTCGCATCCGAATGGGCCCGGCGGTCCGCCTCCGCCGGCCAATCCCTTCCCCAACCTTCCGCCCGGTTTCCAGCCTCCGGGTGCCTGAGCGCACCTGTCCTAGGCCTGA
>JBCDID010000104.1:0-9573 GCA_038749355.1 Pseudomonadota bacterium
GGATAATTTCCGCGTCTTTGAGCCAATCGTGGGCTTCTCCGCCGATGCCAAGGCAACCTCGCTGAGCTGGATCATTTACAATGACCTGTCGGGCGACACGAAGCTCTTTGGCTCTGCCGCGGCCACCTCGATGATCACCGTGATCGGGGTCTGCATACTTCTGACGCCAGTGCTCATACGCACCTGGCGGGACTTCAACACACGGAGAGCCTCATGAGCACGCGCGCTGACAGACTGCCCATGCCGCTGGCGTGGCTCTTTACCTCGCTCATTGTCCTGTGGCTTTTGATCGCCGCGGGGCCGTTCCTTTGGACCATCTGGGGATCGTTCAAGGTTCAAGGGGATTTCTTTTCGAAATCTGACTGGCGCAATGCGATCTATGGCATCCTGACGCTGCAAGACACCGGCGGCGCCTTCACCGGCCAGGGCTATTTCGGCGCCTGGGTGCAGGAGGAGTTCTGGCGCAACGCCATGAACACCGCCATCGTCTGCTTCTTCGTGGTCTGCACCTCGCTGACCATCGGCACGCTGGGCGGCTATGCCCTGTCGCGGTCCAGCTACAACTACACGTTCTGGCTGCTGATCACTGCGCTGATCTTCCGGGCAATGCCACCGATCACCCTGGTGGCGGGGTATCTGCTGCCCTTCTTCGAGTGGAACGTCTGGGGCATCCTGCCGACCACGATCATTGTGCTGGTGGCGATCAACCAGCCCTTCACACTGTGGATGCTGCATTCCTTCTTCAAGAACATCCCGAAGGAGCTGGACGAAAGCGCCAAGGTCGATGGCTGCACCCAGTTCGAAGCCTTCAGGCGGGTGATCATCCCGGTCATGTGGCCGGGCGTGATCACGACTGGGCTGTTCTCGTTCCTGCTGGCTTATAACGACTTTGCCGTGACTTCGATGCTGCTCAGCGAGAACAACCGCACCATGGTGCCGCAGATCGCGGCTTTCCTCGGCACCACCTATACCGAAGGAAACGTGATGTTCGCGGTCGCAGCGGTTGTCTCGGCCGCGGTGCCCCTGTTCCTGCTGGTCATGCTGTTCCAGCGCCAAATCGTCAGCGGCCTGACTGCCGGGGCCGTGAAGGGATAGTCCGACATGAGCGATCCTGAAGAAGAAGACGACCTTTTCCAAATCTACGATGAGCTGTTCAAGCCGTTGGAGGAAAAGTACGGTCGGCTCGACGATGTCGTCCTATCGAGCGCAGACCTATTCGGTATGAGCTTTGTGATGCGCAAACTCGACGGGATGTATGTCACCTATAGCCCCTACCATCTGGTTGAAACACACAGCCGAGAGGGTCTGAAGTACGCGCTTTTTGTTGTCTCCGCGACATCACCTCAGGAGTCACTGACGAGCCTTCTGACCGGTCTTGCCAACTGGTTCTTGGAGAATGAGTTTGGCGACGGCGACACCGCCGACATTTCCGGATTTGAGATTGAAGGACTTCCTTCAAACAGTGTGAGATTCAAGCTGTTCTCGCAGCATCCCGATGGTCACGGTCTCTACGAAGTCCAGTTCACAGGCGATGGAGACTGAAAGTGAGCTCTGTTGAAGATCATATCCGCCAATCCGCCGAGACGCTCGCCGCCGTGCGACGGATGGAAGACGCGCTGGGTGCGAACTCCAACGACATGGCCGTCTACTTCCACGAGGATTTCAAGTGGCGCGGCAACCAGGGCTGCGGCACGAAGAATTCGCTGGCCGAGTTCCGCGCCAACTGGCAACTGCCACTGCGCGCCGCCTTCACCGAGCGGGAGTACAAGACCGAGAAATTCCTAGCCGACGGCGAATGGGCGGCGTGCTTTGGTCATATCGAGGCAACCCATTCCGGCCCCTTCATGGGTATCCCGGCGACCGGCAAGCGGGTAACGATCCCCTACATGGACTTCTGGCATGTGAAGGACGGACGCATCGCGGACAACCCGGTCTCGGTCGACTTCGCCTCGGTGCTCGCACAGCTAGGTGTCGATGTCTTCGGCGGCGAGGGGTGGGAGGCCTATGACAAGGGCGAAAAGGACCCGCCCACTCCATGACCACAACCGCAACATGGCCGGACCCCGTGGTTGCATTTTTCCGGGAACAAATGCCGCGTGACGTGTCGGGGCGGTGGGATCACTTTTTCAGCAGCGCCTATCAGATGGGTGCGATGGCTTTGGTGGCGCTCGGTCAAGCGGACAAGGATAGCGCAGGCGCTGTCGCAAAGGAGCATCCGAAGATCCCCGATATCCTGCCCCGATGGGACGACATCTGTTGCGCGGTGCTCAGTCTTTTGCATCAGCGCGGCGAAATTGAATATCGGTTGCAGGATGGCTCTCGCTACGAGCGGCGATTGGCGAGAGGCGAAGTTCGCTGGCGTCCGCTCAATCCGCCAGCAATCCCGGCGCCCAACGTTCGACCTGCTCACAATTGCGGTCCCGCTTACATAGCTTCTGCGCGAAAACACCTTCTGGAGGCACTTGACCTCGTTGAGGACATTCATTGGAGTGCGAATGCGGAGCTCGTTTTCTGGCGCACGGCGCCGCACTATTGGTTCAAGCAGTTAGCGCATGACCCACGATATCTCACGGCCTTCGAGCTCTGTCTGACCAGTCTGCCAGAGGAGGAGGCCGATCAGATTGCGGCCTTGGTCAATGTCTCGGACGCGGATGTGGAGGAAGCCCTGGGTCAGCACAAGGAATGGCTCGCCGAGAAACGGGCACAGTATGGTCCCAAGGCGAGGCTAGGCGGGGCACCGACGCCTGAACGGACGCGGCATTCTCTGACCTTTGCCCGTGAAAGCCAGATCGAATGGCTCTTCTTCCGCGGCTGGCGCCTTCTGGACGGCTGGCTATCTGCCGATGACCGCAAACAGGCGCTGGAGATCTTCCATGACCCTCTCGCACAGTCTATGCGGAGAGACGTGATCCAGCGTCTCCACCCTGACTCGGACGTAGCGAAATTCGAGCTGGCGCGAGCCGACAAGGCGCGACCGAAATGACCGCCCGGGTCACATCGCAGGATGTCGCACGGCGTGCGGGTGTCAGCCAGTCCGCAGTAAGCAGGGTATTCACCGCGGGACGTTCTGCCTCTGCAGCAACGGCAGAGAAAGTGCGGCAGGCAGCGGCGGAGCTGGGCTACCGCCCGAATGTACTCGGCCGCAGCCTGATCACCGGGCAAAGCCGCGTGATCGGCCTCGTGGTCGCCTATCTCGACAACTACTTCTATCCGGAGGTGGTCGAGAAACTGTCGAACGCGCTTCAGGCTCGCGGCTACCACGTGATGATGTTCATGGCGCAGCAGACCGCGGGCAACATCGACGACGTGTTGGACGAGATCCTCGACTACCAGGTCGATGGCATTGTCACGGCCTCGGTAGCTCTGTCATCCGACCTCGCCGCCCGTTGTCAGGCGGCAGGTGTCCCGGTGGTGTTGTTCAATCGGAAGCAGGATGACCCCAGGCTGTCGGCGGTATCATCAGACAACTTCGCGGGCGGGCTGCGCTTGGCCGAGTTTCTTGTGGCGGGCGGGCATCAACGTCTCGCATACATCGCCGGGTGGGAAGGGGCTGCCACCCAGCGTGACCGCGAGGCGGGGTTTCTACAAGGGCTCCGTCAAGCCGGGCTGACCCTGCACGCCCGCGCTAGCGGTGACTTCAAGTACGATACTGCGGCTCAGGGCGCGCGCGACCTGATGCACTCCGCCAGGCCGCCCGATGCGATCTTCGTGGCCAATGACCATATGGCGATTGCGGTAATGGACGTCCTGCGTTCCGAGTTGGGCCTGGAGGTCCCGGGCGACGTCTCGGTGGTCGGCTTCGACGACGTCACCCCTGCGGGGTGGCCTGCCTACGCACTGACGACCGTGCGTCAGGACGGCGATGCCATGGTGGCCCAGACGGTCGACCTGTTGCTGGGGCAAATCGAGCAGGCCGACCATACTCCGCGCCGCGTCGTGCTGGACGCACCACTGATCGTGCGGCGCTCGGCCCGTATACCGGAAGGATGGGCATGAAAGGCTTCGACCCGAAATGGCGTGACTTCCCGGACTACATCCTGGGCGTGACGCACGAGATCTGGGAGTCCCGGGGTATCGCGACCCTGCACGATTACTATGCGCCGGATATCGTCGTGCGCTCGCCTGCGTCAGTGGTGGTAGGCAATCAGAGCGTCGTCGCCGCGACCATGGCAACGCTGGCAGAATTCCCCGACCGCCAGCTGTTGGGTGAGGATGTGATCTGGTGCGAGGGACGCAATGACGGGCTTCTCTCGTCCCACCGCATCCTGTCCACCGCGACCCACACCGGCGCCGGGGCTTATGGCGCCCCCACTGGCAAACCGCTTCGCTATCGCATCATCGCCGACTGCCACGCGCAGGCGAACCAGATCAATGACGAGTGGATCATCCGCGACCAGGGGGCCATCGTCAGGCAAATGGGCCATAACCCGCGCGACTTCGCCCGCGCGCAGATCGAAGCCGGGGACGCCGGGTTCTTCTCGCCTGACCGGGACCAACCTGGCCCCTATACCGGTGCGGGCAATGACAACGAATGGGGCCAGCGTTACGTCGACATTTTGACCCGGATCATGGGTGCGGACATGGCGGCGATCCCTGCCGAATACGACCAAGCCTGCCATCTGGAGTACCCGGGCGGCGTGACCGCGCATGGCCATGGCGCAGCGGACCAGTTCTGGATGTCGCTGCGTGCGGCCTTGCCGTCGGCGAACTTCACTATTCACCACCAGATCGGGCGCGAGGACTCTGCAATGCCACCTCGTGCAGCGCTCCGCTGGAGCCTGCATGGCAGCCATGACGGATGGGGCTGCTTTGGCGTGCCAACAGGGGCAGAGGTGCACGTGATGGGCCTCGCCCATTCGGAATTCGGTGCCTTGGTCGGCGGCCACCCGAAGCTCCGCCGCGAATACATCCTCTTCGACGAAACCGCGATCTGGAAACAGATCCTGCTGCACACGGGATAGGCCGATGACCCAAGCCCAGATGGAAGCCCGTATCGTCCGCTATGGTGAACTCGTCCCCTGTCGGACAGCGTTCATTGACGCGCATACACCGGGTTCCGACCAGAAGGAGAACTTCACCATCATCGGGGGCGGTGTCTCGGAAAGCCCAGACCAGCACGTGCACATCAAGGAAACCCCGGGCTTCAACATCGGCGCTGCGGGCCAACCTCCCAAATGCCGGAACTCGCTGCACAGCCACCGCACGGCGGAGGTGTTTTTTGTACTCTCCGGACGCTGGCGCTTTTTCTGGGGTCGCTGGGGTACGGCTGGCGAAGTTGTCCTGGAGGAGGGCGACATCATCAACATCCCCACTGGCATCTTCCGCGGGTTTGAGAACATCGGCACCGACTATGGGATGATCATGGCAGTCTTGGGCGGCGACGATGCGGGGGGCGGGGTGATCTGGGCCCCGCAAGTGATCCAGGAGGCGCGCGACCACGGACTAGTGCTGGGCGAGAACGGCGTGCTGTACGACAACAAGAAGGGCCAGACGCTGCCGGACGGGATCGCACCCATGCGAGTGCTGAGCGAAGCCGAACTTGCAGGCTACCCCGAACCCGCCGCGGCGGATGTCGTTCCCCGCCATGTGGCGCGCTACTGGGACATGATAGCCATGGCCGTGGGGCAACCCGCCAAAGTGATCGGACCTGATGCAATGCTACCTGATCGGCCGGGGTTTGAGGTAGATTTCCTCACGCGCGGCTCGCTGCCGGATGAGGCCTACACGACCGACCAGCACGAGGTGCTGATGGTCATGCGCGGCCATTGGCGTGTGGAAACAGGCGCGGGCAGCACGGCGCTCGCGCCAGGCGATACGATGCTGGTGAGCCCGGGAGACAGCCAAAGGCTGACGCCCTCGATGACAGGAGAAGCCAGCCTGTTCCGCGTGCGCGCGACGGACGATCCGGCGGGGCCGACATGGCAAGGTTGACTGCGTTCAGGCGACTCTCCATACGCCCGCCAGCCATACGCTTTCGGCACAGATGCCCTACGGGTGCCATACGCTTGCCATACGCCTGTTTCCCAGCTCCAGGCTGGTTAACGCGCGCCTCCTGTTGAGAAAGACGTTAACGCCCATGGTCAAATCCACGCATGTCGGATCGCTCCCGCGCAGCCAGGAAGTTGTGGACTTCATCTTCGCCCGGGAACGACAAGAAGACTATGACCTGGCCGCTTTCGATGCCTGCATGAAAGCTGCCGTGAACGAAACGGTTCGCAAACAGGTCGAAGCCGGGATCGACATCGTGAGCGACGGAGAAACGTCGAAGATATCCTATGCGACTTATGTGAAGGACCGTTACGAAGGTTTCTCGGGCGATAGTCCGCGCAATGCGCCTGCAGATCTGAAGATGTTTCCCAGCTTCCTGCGGCGGATCGCTGACAGTGGCGGCACGCCACAATATGCACGGCCAATGTGCACGGGCGAAGTGCGGGTGAAATCCCATGACGATCTGCATAAGGACATCGGCAACCTGAAGGCTGCGATGGCTGCGCATGGGGTCGAGCGCGGCTTCATGAATGCGGCCTCGCCAGGCGTTATCTCACTGTTTTTGCAGAACGATTTCTATTCCAGCCGCGAGGCCTATCTGGCCGCTTTGGCCGGTGTAATGCGGGAGGAGTACCAGATCATCATCGAGGCCGGGCTGGACTTGCAATTGGATTGCCCGGATCTCGCGCTCTCGCGGCACATGCTGTTCACCGAACTTTCAGATGATGAGTTTGTCAAAGTCGCGAATATGCATGTGGAGGCCTTGAATGGAGCGTTGGCTGGCTTGCCGCAGGAGCGTATCCGGGTTCACATCTGCTGGGGCAACTACGAAGGCCCTCATGTGTGCGACATCCCCATGGAGAAAATGTTCGCGACATTAATGTCCGTGAACGCAGATCAGGTGTTGTTCGAGACTTCCAACCCTCGGCATGCACACGAGTGGACTGTATTCCGAGATAAGAGATTGGAAATACCGGACGACAAGGTGTTGATTCCCGGGGTGGTCGATACGACGACAAACTTCGTCGAGCATCCGGAAGTCGTGGCGCAACGTATCGAGAGGTTCACAGACATAGTGGGCCATGATCGCGTAATTGCGGGTTCGGATTGCGGGTTCGGTACCTTTGCTGGCTTCGGCGCGGTCGATCCAACCATCGCCTATGCAAAGCTCGCCACCTTGGTGGCCGGCGCTGCGCGCGTTTGATTGACGGATTGCCTCCCGTTGGCCAGCGACACTTGAGTTTGAAACTCGCGTTCGCGGGCGGGGCGTACGAACGTATGTCCGATTCTGGTGCGCTCCGGTTGTTCGCAGCACCTCCGGCGCATGTCGAGAAGCTACACATCTCGGCTAACGTCACGGTCTGGATGCAACGGCCGGAACGCACTAGGAGCGGTTGCTCGGCACCCGCTCTCGGCAGCTCATACTGCGCGAGACACGGAGCATTGACTGCACTCAATTGTCCCTTGATGCTAATGTGCTCTTCGAGCGGGATCGACGCAATCGGATGCGGCGAGCTCAAGAGCAGAGGGCAGCACCAATGGCCTCGTGGCCGATAGCGGCTCGGTCGTCAATTCGCGAAACTCAAATGCCATCCCACGGGCCCCGCATCTCTGGAGCTTGCGAAGTCCAACATTCTCCAGTGCCAATCTAGTTGCTTGCTGTATCGCAGTTGCGGGATCAAAACCCGGCGACCCATCCGGAACTCGTGGTGTGGACATTTGCGCTTAGCCCGATCGAAAGGCTTCGGCTATCCACCACCACTTCGATCTCTACCTGTTCGCCAGGGATAATATCCCGGGATGCGCCGAACGGGTGATAGCTGGTGCCCCAATGCGAGGTCGGGTCGTCGCTGCTCAGCACCACGCCGCCCGGGAAACACACCTTCATCCACTGCTCTACACCTGCGACTGTTCCGGACTCATTGGCGACAAGCGGCCCGGTGAAGCTGCGGGATTGCATCAGATGCGGCCCGCGCAGATCGATCTCGGCCACGCCGACAGGGGCCGATAGCCTCTCGCGACTGACATGGCCCGGGACTCCATGTGATGCTGCATCCAGCAGGGCGAGCGGCGCGAGGTCAAACTCCTCGACGCTCCACCACGGTGTGTCGACATCAGTTAAGTCACCTGAAAGGGTGGCCTCCACCCCGATGAACTCAGGCAACAGCGGAGCGCCCTGCTCCAGAAGATGCGCTCTCGCGTGGTGCAGTGTGGGCGCCACGCCCTCACCCAGGACTGTGCAGGACAGGATCTCGTGCACCAGCAGATCGCATTTGCGCGGGATATCATGCCCGAGGACAAGCTCGGTGGAGTGCTTTGCCAGGACAGTGATCCTATCCGACAGGCCATTTTGCGCAATGCACTGCTCAGCGATCCGGGCAAGCAGCGGATTGGCTTCGACCGTATAGACATGCTCGGCCCCGGCTCGGGAGGCCATCATCGCGAGGATGCCGGTCCCGGCACCGACTTCCAGGACCAGCATGCCGGGGTGCACGGACTCCTCGATGGCCCTGCGATAGGCGCGGTTGCGTTGCCGATCCCGCAGCATGGACCAGTGCCATTTCGGCACCTGGGAGTAGACGAGATCATCCGTGGCAGCCCAGATCGCACGGTCCATCGGATGGGCCCCGCGCAGTGCAATCGCCGCTTCCGCCAGATCCGGCAGGGGTTGCCCTGCCGCCGCTGCGCGCACGAGTAGCTCTGCCACCATACGCGGGCCATCGGGCAGCTCGAGAAAGCCCAGCGCCTCAGCCCGGATGACATCAGGGAAGTCGGCAGCGTCCTGCGCCAAGGGGATAGGGTGGGAAAGTGGGCGTTGCATTGCTGTCGACGTCTTTCAGAGATGTGATGGGTTTACCCGCGGGCCGAACCTGCGAAGGGGCGTTCCCTCCACCAGCAGACGGCGGCCCATTTCTCGCCTGCTGTCACTGGTTCGCCGGCATGGACTGCCCTTGGGGTGACGTCATTACTGCCCGCGGGCGAGTTTGCGAACAGCAGTAACCGCCCGGGCTCCGGCGGCACGCGCAGGTCGAGCTTTGGGAACAGGGTGGCACCACCGCCTTCGACAACGTTCAGGTAGACGATCGTGGTGAAGAGCCGCTGGCCGCCGTCGGCCTCGAACCCGGAACGGGCGGCATCGCTGGCACCTGACCAGATCCCGTCCACGTGAGGTTTGAACTCCTGTCCCGATGTGTAGCGCAGGACCGAAACACCCTCGCCATGAGCCGAGGGCAAGGAGACGATGGAGGCGATGCGATCCAGCAACGCCGCGGCCTCAGGCACCTTGGCAGGCACCAGTTGCGCATCGGAGTTGCTCCGGACCTTAGAGGTTTCGAGCAATTGGTTGTCCGACCCGATCTGTGCCCGCCGCAACCGGTGCTCGGCCAGCTCGATCAGCCGGGTGCAGTGGTCTTCGGCAAGAAAGGCGTCGGCCACCCCGACAAGCGGGTTGACCGACAAAAGAAGCGCTGGTGCGGTGCCAGACATGGATGATCTTGCCCGACGCACGACCAAGATGGTCGATTTCATTGAGGCGTGGAAAACCTATTACCCCGGCCGTCCTGTCTATGGGTTTGGGTATTCCAA
>JBCDID010000105.1:0-9561 GCA_038749355.1 Pseudomonadota bacterium
AGAACACCCGCGTGCGCGGGCCGTTCGGACCAAGGGCAACGATCCGGTGCTCGGGGTGCGGAAAGATAAAAGCGCCCGCACCCGTCATCTCGGGCATTGGCGGTATTCGTTGAGGCGCCGTCCCGTCCACGACGAGAGACACCACACGCAATGCCGCCGCTCCGGCAGCCAAGGCCTCGGGCTGATTGGACCAATTGTCCGCGATCTCGATGCCGCGCACCGGGAACCACCAGCCGCCTGTGTCTGGCCGAGGGGCGACCGAAAGCGACAACGAGTTGGAGACATGATCCACGGGCACTGTCCGGCCATTGCGCCCCAGCATCTCCAGCCCGTGGGTGAACGCGGGAACCTCCAACTCTCCCGTCCTCTGCGGGAACAACGCCATGCGCCGTTCCATTTTCAGCACCTCGAACCCGTCCTCGCGCTCCTTGTACCAGCGGTCCTCGCCCAACTGCATCCAGTCGAAGCCGTCGAGCACCGGCTGGTGCATCTTTTCGCGGACGACCGGGATCTTGTAGGTGCCCTGGATTGACAGCAGGATCATCTCGCCCTGCAGCGGCGCGTGATCCCGCTCCTCCAGAACCAATTCCAAACGGATATCGCCGGGATCGATGCCCTGCTGCGCTTGAGCCGGCAAGGACGATATCAGCAACGCCAGAAGCCATCTCATTCCGGATCCTCCGCCGGTGGCAGAGCGGTACCTGCCGCCACGCGTGCCTTCTGTTCTGCCGCCAGCCGGGCCTTGAGGTATGCCCCCGGTTGGTCCTCCAAAGTGTCCAGCCATTGCCCGTTGGCCGCGATGAACTGCGCATCAAAGATCTGCGGGACACGGCGCAGCCCCTCGGCAGTCACCTCGGGCATCCAGAACCCGGTCTTCGGCGCATTGGCCTCGTCGCCCTGGCCAGCCGCGCGGGCCTTGCCCTGCCCGGGACTGGCCAGCACATCCTCACCCTGCCGCTCCTTGCGATCGAACCGCTGGGTCGCATTGAGTTCCAATCCGGCGAATAGCTCGGCGACAAGCGCACGATTGGCACGCGCCTCCCGGTCGGTCGGATCGGCGGTCAATACCCGGTCAAAGGCCACAAGCGCACGCGCATAATCCCCGGCCCAGGCTGCGGCGAGCCCCTCATTGTATGGATCTTGCGCCTTCATGAAGACATCCGCCGCCTCGGCAAACCGGCCTGCCCGGTAAAGCGCCGTGCCCCGTTCCGAAGGCGTGTCAAGCAGCGGCACCGCCGGGCCGGGTAGCCCAACTTCCATCAAGACCCTGCCGAGCGGCGAAGTCCCCGCGATCAGAAGCGACACTGCAAGCAGCAGGCTTGCAATTCCCAAGATGCCGCGCGTTCCAATCATGCGCGCCGCCCACGAGGTAGCAGCAGGAATGCCGGGATCAGCGCGAGGAGCAGCACGGTGCGCCCGTAGTCCTTCAACACGAGCATAGCGAAGCCCGTATCGATCAAGCGGCGTACCGGGCGGCTGGAGAGCCGGGAGACCACAGGGAAGGGGTCCTCCAGTGTGGCAAACGCCCCGCCGCCCGCGCGCGCGAGAGCGTCCAATGCGCCGGATCCCCCAGCGACGCCTGGCACTGCGATGGCCGACACATTCCAACCCCGTGCAGCGAGCGTTCTGGCCTCGCCCATTGCCTCAGGCCCCAAAGCCCCCCCGTCGGACAGTAGGACCACGTCGGCAGCAAGGATCTCGGCGGCCTCAAGGTTCTCCCGCGTCAGCCTGAGCGCCGTGGCTGGACGAGACCCCTCAACGGGCATCGACTGAGCGTCGATGAGCGCTAGGGTACCGGACAGCGCCCGCGCATCCGACGAGAATGGTTGGGCCACATACGCCTCGCCTGCATAGACCACGAGCGCCACCTGCCGCGTCCCTGCGGCCTCTGTCGCCAGCCGGGCAGCGGTGATCACGTCGAACAGCCGACCGGAATCTGTGACTGATGGCGACAGATCCAGGACCAGAACCACTCCGTCGAGATTGCGATAGCTGTTGCTCTCTCGGCGTTCGTGAGCCGGGCCGGCTAGCGCGACGGCCAGCACGGCGAGCACCAACGCTGGAAGGAAGTTCCTCGCTGTACCGCCTGCGGTGACCCGGCCCGTTCGGCGCATCCAGTCGAGCAACTCCGGATCCATGGCCCGCTCCCAGGCTCCCAGCCGCCCGGATGAGCGGATCCCTGCCAACGCGGCAAAGATCGCAACGCCGAGAAGGCCCAGGCACCAGGGCCGCAGCCAGAGATATCCAAGGGCTTCCATCACCGGCGGAACCCTGCCACGGCCAGCCACAACGCAAGAAGGGTCGCCAACCCTGCGGGCCAAACCCAGAGCTCCTGATGCACCAAGGCCGTTGGTCCATCTCCAGGATTGGTCTCCAACCTGTCGATAGCCTCGGTCACTGCCACGAGATCAGCTGTGGTCTGCGCACGGAAGTAAGTCCCGCCGGACAGTTCCGCGATGGCGTTCAGGGTCACCGCATCGACTGCATCCCGCTCCCCATCCGCGTTGGCCAGATCCCGCGGCCCCATGGCGATCGTGTGCACGCGGACCCCAAGATCCCGGGCCAGCCGCGCCGCATCGCGTGGCTTCACGGGGCCGGAGTTGTTCACGCCATCGGACAGGAGGATGACGACCTTCGAGGTCGCCTGACTGCCGCGCAACCGCTTCAGTGCCAGCCCTAACCCATCCGAGATACCGGTCGCTCGCCCGGATATGCCAATCTCGGCCTCGCGGATCGCTTGGGCGACAGCGCGCACGTCATAGGTTGGCGGCGTCGCGTAATAGGCCTTGGAGGCGAAGATCACGAGCGCCACCCGGTCGCCTCCGCGCCGCAGGACAAATTCGGTGCCCGCGTGCTTCAGGGCATCCAGGCGGGAGACCTGCTGCCCGTTAAGGGTGAAGTCCTTGCGCACCATCGATCCGGAGAGATCCAGCGCCAATACCAGGTCCCGGCCCGAGACCGGCAGAGCCGGATTAGGGACCAGCAAGCGCGGCCCTGCCGCCGCCAAGACCAGTAGGACCCATAAAAGGAGCGGCCCCCAGCGCGCGGCCGCACTGTCCCCCTTCCCTGCTGTAAGACCAAAGCGGGATCCTATTCCCTCGGGCACTAACAGCGCCGCACCGTCCACCTCTGCAGGGCGTAACAGGAACCAGGCTACGAGCGGCAGCGGCAGGAGAAGGAGCAACAGCGGATCGGCGAAGCCCGGCACGGCTCAGCCCTCGGATCTGGCGCTGGCGTGCACGAGCGCTCGCTCCAGCGTCTCCGCGTCCGGGCTCCGCCCAGGCTTGTAGAGCTCCGCCCTGACACGCGACAACATCGCGGGGTCGAGATCGAAATGTCGGGCGGCCCGGATGATCCAGTCGGCCTCCCCAGGTGCTTCGCGATCCGTGAGTTCACGTAGCAAACCGGCCATCGAGGCTGCCCTCTCCGGCTCTGCCAGGGAGCACGCAGCAGCGATCCGCAGCGATAGCGGGTCGCGGGTTTTCTGTACGCGCAGCAGTCCGAAAGCGATGCCAAAGATCCCGGCCAGCAACAGCCCGAGACCAAATGCCGTCGCGATGTCGACGATGCCCAGTCCGGTTTCACGGAGCCCATAAAGGCCGCTCAGGACGTCCGCATGCTCAGGCATTGCGGGGCTGGTCCTCGGGCCCGTGGGCCGCATGATAAACTGATGCAACCAGATCCAAAGGGTCGGCCGGGGCGCCACTTTCCGGTGCAGCCACACCACTGAACCCCGATGTTGTGCGGAAACGAAAACGCCCGCGTGGTGGGGCGGTCTCGAACGCATCCGCGATGCGAATGACCGAGAAGTCCGCGCGTTGTCCAAGCGCAAGAGCCGCTGCATCGAACCCCTTGCCAGGACTGTCGAGCGCTGTGGCAAGCAACACTTCCGCCCCCCTCGGCGCGATCCGGTTGGCCGTCTCCAGCGTCCGGGCGAGAGGAGTATCCTGGTGTGTGGAGGTCCCGAGAGCTCTGTCGTGCGCACGGACCATTGCGCCTATCACCGCCACCATGCCGCGATCGCGACTGCGCGCGGGTTGAGCTACGGGCTCTCCGGCTAGCGCTGCCAGAAAACTCACACGCCCGCCCGCCGCCACGGCGCGCCAGCCGACAACGCACAAGGCCTCCGCGGCAGCGACGGAGCGCAGGCATCGTCGAGTCCCCCATAGCATCGAGGGACGGAAATCCGCCATCAGCAGCGTGGTGCGGTCGCGCTCTGCATGGAAGCTGCGGGTATGCGGGTGGCCGGTCCGCGCGGTGGTGTTCCGGTCGAGATGGCGCGGATCATCGCCATGCGCGAACGCACGGATCTCGGCGGTCTCGAGCCCCCGACCCCGTGCCCGTATGACATGTCCGCCCGGCAGCTGCGTCACCGGCCCGGCATTGGTGTCCGCCCGGGCCAACGCTCGCAGTGAGAGGAGGTGATCCGCGTCGAGTGCAATCATTACAGGGGCTGCACCCGGTCGAGCAGCCGCTCGATCACGCCGCGTGCGGTCACGCCGTCTGCCTCGGCCCGCCATGTCAAAACCAACCGGTGCGCCAACGCGTCCGCAGCCAGCACCTTTACGTCCTCGGGCGTCGCGTGGTCCCTCCCTAGCAGCCAGGCGCGTGCACGTGCCCCGGCCAATAGTGCAATGGACCCACGGGGCGAGACCGCATGAGCGATCTCGGGGTTTGCCTCTGCGTCCCGCGTGGCGGTGACCAACGACACGATGTAGTCCTTGAGCGCGGGTGCGATGTGGACAGCCCTGATCTCCTCCTGCGCCCGTGCGAGCGCGTCGGGCGTCAGTGCGAGCTCACGTACAGGCACCATCCCTGCTTCGCCGTCGACCAGATCCAGAATTCGCCGCTCGTCCTCTGTCCCGGGCTGCCCGACCAGGACATGGAATAGAAAACGGTCCAGTTGCGCCTCGGGCAGCGGGAACGTTCCTTCGTGCTCGATCGGGTTCTGGGTGGCGACGACCATGAAGGGGCTGGGCAGGGCATAGGTCTCTCCGCCCGCTGTGACCTGCCTCTCCCCCATGCCCTCGAGGAGCGCGGACTGCACTTTGGGTGGCGCCCGGTTGATCTCGTCGACCAGAACAAGGTTGTGGAACACAGGCCCTTCGACGAATTCGAACCGGCCGGTATCGGGGCGGAAGACCGGCGTTCCGGTCAGGTCGGAGGGCATGAGGTCCGGCGTGCATTGGACGCGGGCAAACGAACCCTCAAGCCCCTCGGCCAGAAGCCGCACCGCGCGGGTCTTGGCCAACCCAGGAACGCCCTCGATCAGCACATGACCGCCCGTCAGCAGCGCGATCAGCAGGCGCTCCACCAAAGGCTGTCGACCGATCAGTCGCGCCGAAATCCAGTCCGACAGGTCCGTAATGGCAGTGACGGCTGTCCCCGTCTGCACGCGCATCTCCCCTCAGTTGTTCGGAAGAGCTTAGCGAAAAGTGGGCCGTTGGGAGTGAGGACGCGATTATCCGTTTACCCAGCGTCGGCTGTGGCCGTCGTGTTCAATCCCCCCTGGCGCACGACGAACGCCGCAATATCTGCGACACCTTTGCCGTGGCGCAGTTCGGTGAAGACGAATGGGCGCTCCCGGCGCATCCGTTTCGCATCCCGGTTCATGACGTCCAGCGACGCACCGACATGGGGTGCCAGATCGGTCTTGTTGATCACCAGCAGGTCCGAGCGTGTGATCGCCGGACCGCCCTTGCGCGGAATCTCTTCGCCTGCCGCCACATCGATGACGTAGATCGTCAGATCGGCCAGTTCAGGGGAGAACGTCGCCGACAGATTATCCCCACCGCTTTCGATCAGCACCAAGTCCAGATCCGGGTGCGCTGCTCGTAGATCGGCCACAGCAGCGAGGTTGATCGAGGCGTCCTCCCGGATCGCCGTATGCGGGCAGCCCCCAGTTTCGACCCCGCGGATCCGGTCCAAGGGCAGCGCCTGCATGCGCATCAGCGCCTCGGCATCCTCCTGCGTGTAGATATCGTTGGTGATGGCGGCGACCGAGAACTCGTCTCGCATCGCCTTACAAAGCGCAGCCGTCAGCGTCGTCTTGCCAGCGCCCACGGGACCACCGATCCCGACGCGCAGGGGGCCATGTTCACCCGCCATCATCTTCCTCCCCAAAAACCTCAAGCGCCGCGTTCAACCCGTTGATCGCCGCCGGGAACCCGCCATAGAGCGCCATCTGCCAGATCACCTCGCCGATCTCGCGCTGGGTTGCGCCCGCCTTGCGCGCAGCCGCGATGTTCACTTTAAGCTGAGGCCGCGTCTGCCCGCCAATCGCCGTCAGCGCGGCTACCGTCGCCAGCCAACGCGTCTTGGTGTCCAGCCCCTCCCGCCCGTATTGCTGACCCCAGGCGAAATCGACCACCGACTTCGACATCCCCGGCACCAGCGCGTCGTAGCGGCCCGCGAGCGCCTCCTCCATGCCGGGATTGTAGGTTTCGGCCAACTCCTGACCGAGGCGATAGCCGTCGTCGCTCATGATCGGAACAACCTCACATCAAGGGTTTCGTGACGCATGGAGGCGATGTCCGCGCCGATGGCGCACCCGCCGACATCGTCCAGCGTCGATTGCATCGCCTCACGGGCCAGTGCAAGGATCCCGAGCATCAGATCGGCCACGATCCTCTGCCCTTCGGTCTGGCCGAGAGGGACAAGCCGGATCGCCGCAGAGACGAGGTTCGAGGCCATGGCTTGCAGGAAAATCACCAAGGTTTCCTCAAGCGGAACTCCGTGCGCCGCCGCGGCACGGCCAATGGCAACGGGATAGGGGGCCGGACCACTCCCACCCCAGGCTGCATTGGTGACATCGGCGAACGCCGCGCCCTGGCCTTCGGTTTCGAGCAGACGTTCGGCCGAGGGGGCCAGCGCCGTGGCCAACTCCGCCAGATCGTCCAGAGCCATCGCGTCCCCGGCTTCCTCCGCCCGATGCGCCGCCGCCAGCAGGATCGCATCGTTGCGCCCCTGCGCAGCGAGCATGTCGCGCACCCAGTCGGTGGTGCCTGTGGCATCTCTGACCACTCCGGAGTCCACCGCCGTCTCGAGCCCACTCGAATAGGTGTAGGCCCCGACCGGATAGCCCGGCGACAGCCAAGCATGCAGTTTATAGAGCGCCTCAGTCATCCTGACGGTCATTCAGCCTCCTGGCGCGCAGCGAGTTCATCGATCCTGCCCATCCGCCAATACTTCAACTCGCGCAACAGCTTGATCGTTGGCTTCAATGCAAAACAGACGCTGCCGATCAGGAACAGCCAGGTGCCCAGGAACGTCGTGGACTCGTAGAAGAACAGGATCGACCCGATGACAAACAGGGCTGCAGCGGTGAAATCGACCGCTGTGTGGATCAGTTCATAGACGGCATGTACGCGGCTGTGCGCGTCTGATCGTGTTGGGGAGTTCGGATCATAAAGCGTCATGAGAATGGTCCCCGTGTCTATGAGGGATATGAGCGTTCGGATCCTCGTGCGCATCGTGCGAGTGGGAATGCCTGTGCGTGCGTCCATGCCCATAGGCCCCGCCCTCGGGTTGGAAGGGCGCTTCCACGTAGGAAACCTCAGCGCCAAGGCCCCGCAACATGTTTTCCAACACATGATCCCGCTGGATCAGCAGGCAGTCCGGGCGAACCTCGCAAGGCGTGTGCCGGTTCCCGATGTGCCAGGCGAGCCGGGCGAGGTTGTCGCCTTTGACCTCTGTCAGGGGTTCGACCGCAGCGCAGATCGTGAGCTGCGTGCCATCCGCCGCCGTTACCGCGTCGCCATCCGTATACGACCGCGCCTCAGGCGCGTCGATCAGCACCTCGCGCCCGGCCTCCGTCCGCACCATCCGCCGCCGGAAATAGCGGGCCTCGTAGTCCAGCATGAGTGTCTCAGTCATGAGCCCATCGATTTGAAAAACGACCCTGCAAGAGAACCCAAAAAGCTCCCTGCTTTTGAGTAGTGACCCTCAGAGCTTTCCACTCTCTTGGCCGCCTCCTCGATTGTGACCAAACCGTCCTCCGTCTCTATCCGAAAACCGAGAACTTGATAGCCACGCGAGGATAATTGGCACCCGCTGAACACCCTGAGACCGCGCTGCTTCTCGACATGAACCAAGCCTTCGTTCATTAGCCACAGCATAGCTTGTACGAACAGCATCTCGTCCAGATCGACCTCCGCAAAGTCAGCGTGTTGCAACTGGCTTGGGATCACGCCTTTCGGAGCCAAACGATTCAAGATCGCCGAGACCATTTTCGCAGACCGACTCAGTTCTTCAGTATCTGGCATAGTTCAGAACATGAAGTAGCGTTGCGCCATGGGTAGGACCTCGGCGGGTTCGCAGGTTAGAAGCTCGCCGTTCGCGCGGACCTCGTAGGTCTCCGGATGCACCTCGATGTCGGGCGTTGCGTCGTTCAGCACCATGTCCTTCTTGCCGATCCCGCGGGTGTTCTTCACGGCGGCGGTGGTCTTGCGGAGGCCGAGGCTCTCGCCCAACCCCTCCGCCTGCGCGGCCTCGGAGATGAACGTGACCGAGGACGCCTCCAGGCTCCGCCCGAACGCCCCGAACATTGGCCGAGTGTAGACCGGCTGCGGCGTCGGGATCGAGGCGTTCGGGTCGCCCATTTGTGCACAAGCTATTGTTCCGCCTACCAAAACCATCTCGGGCTTCACGCCGAAGAAGGCGGGGTTCCAGAGGCAGAGGTCGGCGCGCTTACCTTCCTCGATCGACCCAATCTCATGCGCGATCCCGTGCGCGACGGCGGGGTTGATCGTGTACTTTGCGATGTAGCGGCGGACGCGCAGGTTATCGTTGTCCCCGGCCTCCTCGGACAGCCGCCCGCGCTGACGCTTCATCTTGTCGGCGGTCTGCCAGGTCCGTATCAGCACTTCGCCCACGCGGCCCATGGCCTGACTGTCCGACGCGATGATCGAGAACGCGCCCATGTCGTGCAGGATATCCTCGGCGGCGATGGTCTCACGGCGGATCCGGCTCTCGGCAAAGGCCACATCCTCGGGGATCGACTTGTCGAGGTGGTGGCACACCATGAGCATATCCAGATGCTCCTCCAGCGTGGTCACCGTGAAGGGCCGCGTGGGGTTCGTGGATGACGGCAGCACATGGTCCAGCCCGCAAACCTTAATGATATCAGGAGCATGGCCGCCGCCCGCGCCCTCGGTATGGAACGCGTGGATGGTGCGCCCCTTCATGGCCGCGACCGTGTTCTCGACAAACCCGCTCTCGTTAAGCGTGTCCGTGTGGATCATGACCTGCACGTCCATGTCGTCGGCCACGGAAAGACAACAGTCGATCGCGCCCGGGGTCGTCCCCCAATCCTCGTGCAGTTTCATGGCGCAGGCGCCGCCCTTGACCATCTCGACCAGCGCCGCGGGCTGCGAGGCGTTCCCCTTGCACGACAGGCCGAAGTTGATCGGGAAGGCGTCGAGGCTCTGCAGCATGCGCCCGATATGCCAGGACCCCGGCGTGCAGGTGGTGGCGAGCGTCCCGTGCGCGGGGCCAGTGCCACCGCCCAGCATGGTGGTCAGGCCCGAGTGCAGCGCGTCCTCGATTTGCCCGCAGCAGATC
>JBCDID010000106.1:0-9533 GCA_038749355.1 Pseudomonadota bacterium
CTGCCCGCGATGCAGGGCGCCGGGGTCGAGACCGCAGCACTCGGCGAGCTGATCGGACGCTATCCCGGCTGGGCACGCGGGATCGCCGCTCTCGGCGTCTCTGAACAGACCGCACAGGAGACGGCCCGCGCGCTTGCCGATCAGCTCACCCATGACCCGTTCCTCGGCCAGGCAGTGCACTCAATGCTGACACGGATCTCAGCACTCAGCTCGGCCTCCGAGATCCTGACCGACTTTCCGGACCTCACGACCGGTGAACGCGGCCGCTTCGACCGGATCGTCACCGACGAGGCCCGCGAACTGACCAAGATCGGCGAGGCGCTTGCCAGCTACTTCGACAAATCCATCAGCGCCGACCGCACGTTGACCCCGCAAGACGAAGTCGACGCATTGTTCCGCGCCCGCGCCAACCGGTTTGAGGAGATCGACGAAGCTGCCGAAGCGCTCCATGCGGACGTCGAGGGCACCAATCCGCAGCAACGCCGCACGTCTGCGCGGGCGCTCGCGGCCGCCGTACTTCAGCCCGTGGTCAACCAGATCATAGACGGCACTCGTGAGGTTGAAACCGAAACCGGCCAGGCCCGTGCCGACGCTGCACTGCTGGACTATGCGGCCTCCGCGATCCTGCTACCCCGCACCCGTTTCGCGAGGGAGGCGGAGGCGCGCACGTATGACATCGAGCAGCTCTGCAGCCTTTTCCACGCCGAGTTCGCCACCATCTGCCAACGCCTGACCGCGCTGGACCCCGACCAGCACCCGCGGTTCGGATACCTCTGCGCCAATGCCGCGGGCAACCTCTTGGAGAACATCGCCATCGAGGGCCTCGCCCTGCCCCGCTTCGGGCTCGGCTGTCCGCTATGGATCCTCTACCGCGCGCAAGCCATCCCGGACGTAATCCACCCCCAGTACGTGGTCTTCCCGGGCAACCGGCATTTCGTGTTTCTGGCACGGGCACGCAGCCACGGCATGACGCGATTTGGCCTGCCAAGGCACTTCTTGACAGACATGCTGACGATCTCAACTGCGGATGCGGGCCGCACGATCTACGAGACAGCGCTGGTCGCCGATGCCGAGGAGGTCGGACCAGGCTGCCGCCTCTGCCCACGCAAGACATGCCACCACCGCGTCAGCGACCCGCTTCTGGGCTGAGCCAAGCCCTTCATGCCCCCTTGCAGGCCAGCGGCATCTGTCGTGTACTGCTTACCCAAGAGCCCTGCGTACAGACTGGGGCCGCAAGGGAGAGGTCGCGATGACCAAACGTGTTCTTCTGGTGGAAGATGAGCCGAATATAGTTGAATCCTTGCGCTTTCTGCTTGGCAGAGCCGGGTTCGACGTGGATGTCCAGGGAAACGGTCGCGAGGGGTTGGCCGCTGCACGAACGACGCCGCCGGATGTGCTGATCCTCGATGTCATGCTGCCCGAGATCAACGGGCTGGAGGTGCTGCGCGCATTGCGCGCCGATGAGGCTGGGCAGGATCTGCCGGTCCTGATGCTTACGGCCAAAGGCCAGCGCGAAGACAGGGACCGGGCGATTGAAGCCGGTGCGGACATCTTTCTCACAAAACCCTTCGCCAATGCCGACCTGATATCGGTGGTCGAGACCTTGGCATCAGGGCGTCCGGGCTGACGCCGTGGCGGCCCTGCCCCCGTCGCGCCTGCTGCTGAAGGCGAAGGAACGCTCATTGGTGCTACTGTTGTGCGGCGCAGCGCTCTTGCTGCCGCCCGGCGCACAACTCTTCCATGTCGAGGGCAAGATCGGCGGCATACCCGTGGTGCTGGTGGTGCTGTTCCTCATCTGGGCCGCGCTTATCGTCGCCGCGCGCCAGAGCGCGAAGGCTCTCAGCAGCTCCAATCGGGATGAGGATTTCGGCCCGTGACGCTGTCGGGCGACGTGCTACTCTTTTTCTGCGTGCTCTATGTGGGCGCACTTTTCATGATCGCGTTCCTGGTCGACAGCGTGGCTAAGCGCCGGAGGGTCCGCTGGCTGAGCTCACCGGTCGTCTACACGCTTTCGATCTCGGTCTATTGTACATCGTGGACGTTCTACGGTGCCGTTGGATCGGCGGCGCGCAACGGGCTCGAGTTCATCACGATCTATCTCGGGCCAACACTTGTCTTCATCGGCTGGTGGTGGCTTTTGCGCAAGCTGGTGCGCATCGGGCGGGAACAGCGGATCACCTCGATTGCGGACATGATCAGCTCGCGCTTCGGCAAGAGCCCGAGCATCGCCGTGCTTGTCACCTCCATCGCCCTGGTCGCCACCACGCCTTACATCGCGCTGCAACTGCAATCGGTGACCCGCAGCTACGAGGCCGTGTCTGGCGCGGGCGACAGCGTGTCCACGGCGCTCTGGGTCGCGGTCGGAATGGCGGTCTTCACGATCCTGTTCGGCACCCGCAGCATCGACTCGAACGAGCGCCATTACGGCGTGGTCGCGGCCATCGCGGTCGAGGCCGTGGTGAAGTTCATCGCTCTCGTCGCGGTGGGGCTTTTCGTGGTGTTCAACGCAGGTGGCCTGGGCGAGATCTTCTCGGACGTGCCCGAGCAGGTGATCTATGGCGCAGACGAGATATTCGGTCCGCGTTGGACAGTGCTGATGTTCCTCTCCGCCACAGCCGTGATCTGCCTGCCGCGCCAGTTCCATGTGACGGTCGTCGAGAACGCAGACGAGCGAAACCTGGCGACCGCATCCTGGCTCTTCCCGCTCTACCTCTTCGGCATGTGTATCTTCATCGTCCCCATTGCGGTGATGGGGCTGAAGACCATGCCCGCGGGCGCAAACCCGGACCTCTACGTGCTGACGCTGCCGCTGGCCGCGGGGCAGAGCGAGCTGGCCCTGCTGGCCTTCCTCGGCGGTTTTTCCTCGGCGACCTCCATGGTGATCGTGGCGGCGATCGCAGTGTCGACGATGGTGTCCAACCATATAGTGATGCCAATTGCCCTGAGGTTCATGCGGCGGGGGAATGAGGTCTCGGACGATGTCCGGGAGCTGCTCTTGACCTCGCGGCGGGTCTCCATCGCGGTCGTGCTGGGGCTGGGGTATCTCTACCTGCAACTCTCCGGTGGGTCCGGGTCGCTGGCTGCCATCGGATTGGTCGCCTTCGCCGGCGCGGCGCAGTTTTTGCCGAGCCTTTTGGGCGGCATCTTCTGGCGCGGCGCGAACCGACACGGTGCCTTGGCAGGGTTGGGGATTGGTGTCGCGCTCTGGGCCTATACGCTGCTGCTGCCGAGCCTCGGGCCCGATGTGGTGTTCTCGTCTGCCACTCTTCAGGACGGCCCGTGGGGGATTGCCGCGCTCCGGCCGGAAGCCCTGTTTGGCCTTACGGGGCTCGACCCGCTGGTCCACGCCATCGTGACCAGCATCGGTGTGAACACCCTGATGTTCCTGGTGGTCTCGGTGCTGACGGAGGAGAGCGCACTGGAACGAATCCAGGCCGTGCGCTTCGTGGATGTCTTCCGCACGCAAACCGGCGATGCCGTGACGTTCCAGGCGGACAGCCGCGATGTCGAGGCGTTGTTCGTACTGGCGCAGCGGATCATGGGCCGAGATGCGGCTACACGGCTGTTTGAGCGGCTTGCGCGTGATCAGGGCCGCAAGGAGAGCCTGCCGGAGCCCACCGATCTGATGCTTCAAAGGCTGGAGCGGGAGCTTGCGGGTTCAGTGGGTGCGGCCTCGGCCCACGCAATGATCACCCAGATCACAGGCCAGGTGCCCGTCGGCATGAGCCAGCTCATGAACATCGCGGGCGAGACACAGCGGCTGATGGAAACCTCACGGGCGCTTAGGGAGAAGTCCGCTGAACTCGAAGAAACGGCGACCCAACTCCGCCAGGCGAACGAACTACTGCGCACTACGGACGCGCGCAAGGACGACTTCCTCAGCCAAGTGAGCCATGAGCTGCGCACGCCGATGACCTCGATCCGATCGTTCTCGGAGATCCTGAGCGAACCGGCCAATATCCCGCCTGCGGAACAGAAGCGCTTTGTCGGGATCATCCACGAGGAAAGCACCCGCCTCACGCGCCTGCTGGACGAGATCCTAGATCTAAGCCGATTGGAGGCGGGAAACCTTGAGGTCCCGCTGGTGCGCACCGACGTCCATGCGCTGGCGCATGACACGGTGGATACGATCTCGGCGCTGGCAGCCCAGAAGGGCGTGGTCCTTGATCGCCAGTTCGGCGCCGATACCCCGGCTGTGCCTGCCAATGCAGACCGTCTGCGTCAGGTGCTGCTCAACCTTCTGTCCAACGCGATCAAGTACAATCAGAACGCCGATCCGCATGTGACGGTCCGTACCAGCTCGACGGAGCAATGGCTCCATCTGGACGTGATCGACAATGGCGGAGGTGTCAGCCAGCTTGAGGCGCGCACGATCTTCGAGAAGTTCTCCCGCGGTGACATGGCGCATCTGGATCAGGGCGCCGGGCTCGGCCTGCCGATCAGCCGCGCGCTGATGCAGGCCATGCAAGGCGATCTGAAGGTGGAGTTCACAGAGGAGGAGACGAGCTTCTTCCGGGCATCACTGCCGCTCGGCAATCAGGCATCGCAGGCAGCGGAGTAGCCTCAGACGGTCCCCCGCTTCATCCACCAGCGCGCGACCCACATGCCTGCCAGCCAGAATACAACTCCGAGGAACACACCTGCGAGGCTGTCCACAAAGTAGTGCCAGCCAAGGTGTACGGATCCCAGAACAATGGCCAGGGAGAACAGCGCCATCAGCGCGCCAGCCCAGCGGTTCATCCTCCAGAACCCCATCACAATAACCACCATGCTGCAGTTGTGCATCGACGGGAATGCCGAGATGCCGATGGGCGCGATATTGGTTTCGGCATATCCGAGCCACAGGGTCTCCTGCACGTTCAACGCCTTGAGCGGGATAATCTCGGCCTGCGCGCGTAGCCGCTCCATCAACGGCTCGAACGTGGGGTCCCCGAACAGGCGGTCCATGTAGACGGGCCCGGCCGAGGAGAACACGGTCGCCAGCAGCGAACCTCCAACCGCCCAGGCCAGCCCGAAGGCCAGCATGAAACCCAGCCGCAATGTGCTGTTCATGGGCAGGGCTGCGAAGACCAGGAAGCCGAGATAGACAGCGAAGAACCACACGATGTAGAGCGCATCGATGATGGCGGTCGCTTTAGGGGTCGAGAAGATCGCATGCGTCAGCACCCAGGGATCCTGACCGAAGAACAGCGCGCGGTCCCACTGGGCGAAAGTGCCATCCCACGAGAATGGCGCAACGAACGGGATGTTTACCTTGAGCGAGACGTAGAGGACCTGAATCACCACCAGGAAGGCGATCGCCAGCGGAAAGCGGAGCACCAGCAGGTCCAGCCAGGGCGTGCTCGCCCCCCATTGCCGCACGATGTGCAGCGGCGAACGCCCCCGCGACACGATCATCAGCCGGGCATAGAGGAAGACGATCATCGCCAGCACGAACATGGGCAGGACAACGCTGAAGATATCGATCATCTGCTTGGGCTCGAACGCCGTCGCGGGCGCCTCGGGATCACGCAGTCCCACCGCCAGCGCAGCGTAGAGGGCCACCAAGACCACCAGCGGCGCATGCGCATGCAAAGCCTGGCGCACCGCCGCCCAGACCTTCCCGGTCGTCAAAACCACCGCGTGGTTCTCTGCCATGCTCACGTGTGCACCCCGGACCCGTACTGGTTGATCGTATCGCTCACCAACACAATCATCAAAATCCGTGTCAGAACTATGGCGTTCATTGTCGCGATTGACCCGGTGCGCGGATTCCGCTGACATATGATTGCTAGATCGGGAGGTCCCGGATGAGTTCATTGCCCAGCCATGCATCGGTCGTCGTCATCGGCGGCGGCATCATGGGGTGCTCGACGCTCTATCACCTGGCAGAAATGGGTGCTGATGCCGTGCTTGTGGAGCGCGACAAGCTGACTTCCGGCACGACCTGGCATTCGGCGGCTCAGGTGCGAGCGCTCCGGCACTCGCAGAACCTCACGCGGATGATCCAGTACTCGGTAGATCTCTACGCGCGGCTGGAGGAGGAGACCGGCCAGCAGACAGGCTGGATCCAGAAGGGTTCGCTCTCCATTGCGACCTCGCCCGACCGGCTGACCCATATCCGCAGGCAGGAGGCGCTGGCCCACGCCTTCGGCGTGGACGCTGTGTCCGTGACCCCGGAGGAGGCCGCGGAGCGCTGGCCCTTGATGCGCTCCGACGATGTGCTTGGGGCCGTCTGGTCTCCGGATGACGGGCGGGTCTCACCGTCCGATGTGTTCGCGGCGCTGGTAAAGGGCGCAAGGAGCAAAGGCGCGAAGATCTTCGAGGACACGCCCGTGACCGGCATCCTCACCGAACGGGGCCGCATTGCGGGCGTCGAGACGGCACAAGGCGTGATCCGCTGCGATGCGATCGCGCTTTGCGCCGGTCTCTGGTCCCGTGATGTGGCCGCGATGGCAGGTGCCGACGCGCCGCTTCTGGCCTGTGAGCACTTCTACCTGCTGACCAAGCCGGTCGAGGGCATCACCGGTAACATGCCGACCCTCTCGGACCATGACCGACACCTCTACATCCGTGACGATTCCGGCGGCCTGCTGGTCGGCTGCTTCGAGCCTATGGGCAAGCCGCTCGCCCCCGGTGCGCTGCCCGAGAACTTTGCCTTTGGTCTGCTGCCCGAAGACTGGGACCATTTCGAGCCGATGATGGAGAACGCTCTCCACCGCCTACCGCCGCTCGAGACGGCCGAGGTCAAGATGCTGCTGAATGGGCCGGAGAGCTTCACCCCCGATGGCATGTTCATGCTGGGCGAGGCGGCGGAGACGCCGGGGCTCTTCTTCGGGTGCGGCATGAACTCGGTTGGCGTGGCATCCGGCGGCGGCGCGGGCATGAACCTGGCACACTGCATCATGCACGGGCGCACGGCCTATGACCTCGGCGAGGCGGACGCCAAACGCTTCGCCCCCGACTTCAACCGGGTCGAACATCTGATAGCCCGTGCGCCCGAGATCCTCGGCACCCATTACGAGATCGCCTATCCCGGGCGGCAACTGGCAACCGCGCGCGGGATTCGCTCCGGACCGCTGGACGCGCAGCACCGTGAGAACAGCGCGGTCACCGGGCAATTCTTCGGCTGGGAGCGCCCGCTCTACTACGGCTCCGCCCCTGCCCGCCTGACTTTCGGACGACCCGGATGGCATGACGCCGTGGCCGCAGAGGTGCACGCCGCGCACACCGAGGCCGCGCTCTTTGACCTCTCCGCATTCGGCAAGATCGAGATCGAGGGCCCTGACGCCGAGGCCTTCATGTGCCATGTCTGTGCAGGTTTCATGGCCCGTGCACCGGGCTCGGCTATCTATTCAGCCGTCCTGAACGAGCGCGGCACATTCGAGTCCGACCTCACGGCCCAGCGCCTCTCTACAGACCACTACCGGGTCTTTACCGGAGCCAGCGCGATCCGGCGCGACCTCGCGTGGTTCCGCTGCCACGCGGAGGGCTTCGATATCAACCTGCGCGACAGCACCGAGGAATTCGCAACCATCGCCCTCATGGGTCCGACGGCCCCAGAGATCGCACGGCGCGTCGGCGCGGACGCGCTGCTGAACCTCGACTACTTCAAGGTTGGCGAGGCGCATATCGCAGGCCATCACGTCCGCGCAGCGCGACTTTCCTATGTGGGCGAGGCGGGATGGGAAATCACCTGCCGCGCCGAGAATGCAACCGCCATCTACGTGACCCTTGCCGCCGAGGGCGCGCGTCCGGCCGGGCTCTACGCCCAGACATCGATGCTCATCGAAAAGGGTTTTCGCGCCATGGGCCACGAACTCGATGGGGACGCAACACCTTGCGACGTGGGACTGGACGGGGCGGTCTCAAAGAAACGCCGCTTCATCGGCTCTGAAGCGCTGGCCGAAGCCCGCACAACACCGCCCGCCCGCCAGGTCGCAACCCTGATCTTCGACGACCCGGACGCGGTGCCACTTGGCTCGGAGCCAGTCTACCTCGACGGGCGCACCATCGGACGGACGACCTCCGCCGCATTCGGCCACCGCATCGGCGCACCCGTCGCACTGGCATTCGTCGACGCCGCACCGGACGGCACCCAAGTCGAAGTCGACATCGCCCACACCATGTTCACCGCACGCCTCCAGTCCGCACCTGCCTTCGATCCGGAAGGCACCCGCATGAAACCCCGCATCACGGAGCCCGCCTGATGTCACATGTCTTTCCCCGCCACACCAAGGCCCTGCCCCCGATGGCCGTCTCAGGCGACGGCTGCTACCTGACCGATGCCTCGGGCAAACAGTATCTGGATGCGTCAGGCGGGGCTGCGGTCTCGTGCCTCGGCCATGGCGACCGCTCGGTGATCGAGGCGGTGAAGGCGCAGCTCGACAGTCTCGCTTATGCGCATACGGGGTTCTTCACCTCGGAACCGGCGGAGAAGCTGGCCGACATGCTGATCGCCCGCGCGCCGGACGGGATCGACCGGGTCTACTTCGTCTCGGGTGGGTCCGAGGCGACCGAGGCCGCCATCAAGCTCGCGCGGCAGTACCATCTGGAGAAGGGCGCACCGGAGCGCACCAAGCTCATCGCCCGAAAGCAAAGCTATCACGGCAACACTTTGGGCGCGCTGGCTGCGGGCGGGAACGAATGGCGCAGGCGGCAGTTCGCGCCGCTGCTGGCGGACATGCACCATATCGACCCCTGCTACGAATACGTCCATCGCGCGGACGGCGAGAGCCTGGAGGCCTACGGGCTGCGTGCCGCGCAGGCGTTGGAGGATGAAATTCTCCGTCTTGGTCCCGACACAGTCATGGCCTTCATGGCCGAACCGGTGGTCGGCGCAACGCTGGGCGCCGTGCCCCCTGCTCCCGGCTACTTTCGCCGGATCCGCGAGATCTGCGACCAGTACGGCGTTTTGCTAATCCTGGACGAGGTGATGTGCGGGATGGGGCGGACGGGCACGCTCTTTGCCTGTGAGGCCGACGGCATCGCGCCTGACATCATCTGCATCGCGAAGGGCTTGGGTGCGGGCTATCAGCCGATCGGTGCGATGCTGTGCACGGACGAGATCTATGGGGCGATCGAGGCCGGCTCGGGCTTCTTCCAGCACGGCCATACCTATCTGGGTCACCCGGCGGCCTGCGCGGCGGGGGTCGCAGTTCTAGAGGCCCTGGATGCACAGGACCTGCTGCCCCGGGTGACGGAGATGGGCGCGCAATTGCAGGAAGCATTGGAAGCGCGGTTCGGCCAGCACACCCATGTGGGTGACATTCGCGGGCGGGGGCTGTTTCGCGGCATAGAGATTGTGGAGGACCGCGACGAGAAGCGCCCATTCGATCCCGGCCGCAAGATCGCGCCCCGACTGAAGGCGGCCGCCTTCGAGGCCGGACTGATGTGCTACCCGATGCAGGGCACGCGGGACGGCGCGCTTGGCGACCACGTGCTGCTGGCCCCGCCGTTCATCCTTGGCGAGGACGAGATCGGGATGATCACCGACCGGTTGGCGGGCGCGCTTGAAACGGCGCTCGCCTGACGAACTGCTTCTTCATTTTGCC